>NZ_JACGAT010000001.1:0-179518 GCF_020137635.1 Campylobacter sp. RM12642 | reverse complement strand
AATTGATAAAGATGGTTTTTTTACAAGTGATTTTAACAAAGCAGCAGGAATTGCTGATAATTATAAAATCCACAGCGATAGTTTAAAATCTTTAGTAGAACATAATGAAAATGCAATATCACTTTATAAAATTTGTAAATCAATTGATATAGCAAAAAGCGTTGGTAATGCTTATAAAGTCTTAAGCCAAGTTGTAAGTGAAGATTTTTTAAACTCTAAAGAATTTTTTAATACCGAAGATATAAAGCAATTTCCACAAGGTTATATTCAAGCAAGAAGTGATGAAATCAAAATCAATAAAATTTTACATTCACCTGATGATTATGAGAATAATCACGGAATGACTTTTCAAAATGAACTTTACCAAACTCATCATCCCTTATTTTATTCTTTTGACAATGATGATAAAACCTTACCAAACACAAATGTTTTTCCACCTGATAATATCAAGCAAGACCCTAGATTTAGTGGATATTTTGGTGATTATGACGAAGCAAGACAAAATTATATAAATGAAAATGGAGAAATATCAAAAGGTGGGCTTTTGATAGGTATATTAAAATCAAACCCAACTTTAATTGAAGGAAAAAGCACATATAAAGGTAAATTAAGTGGTTATGATAGAAAAATTAGCTCGGCTACATTTTTTGCATTTGATAAAGCGTTAGGAATGCAAGTAATGGCAAGGGGAGAAAATGGCTTTATGAGTGCTGAAGTTGAGCGTATGCCAAGATGGCTGAAAGATTATGTCAAATTAAATGCTTATGATAAACCATTAAGCCAAAGAAGTGCTATTTTAGGAAGTGCTAATTATACTAAAACCTTATATAGTCTTAATAGTGGATTTTTTAGTAGTAATAAAAAAGCTGAAGAAAAACAAGCTGATGAATTTATGAGAAAGATAAGAGAGTTAATGGGTTTAGAAAATCCAAATAAAAACATTAGCGAATTAAATTATGATGAGTTTTTAAAACTAGCTTTTAGTTTTAGCCAAAATAAAGTATCTAATATAAGATTGTTTGATATAAAAGTTTAGATTATTTTAGAAATTTTATTGCAAAAGTTATAAGATATTTTGATTTTTGAAAAGATTTTCTTATTTTAAATTCTTAAAACTAAATAGAATTTAAAATAAGAATAAAAAGCGAATTAGGAATAATCCTAATTCAAAATTATTAAAGTTTGCCGCCTTCTACAACAACGCTTTCTTTATCAATATCAGTTCCATAAACAGGTGCTAGAGTTTCATCATAATTTTTGTGGAAGAATTGTTCTTCGCCTAGTTTTACTATCTCATTATTTAGCCATTCTAAAAGCTCTTTATTGCCTTTTTTAACAGCAGGTGCGATTACATCAATATCTCCTAATTCACTAATACCTACTACAAAATCAGGATTGTTTTTAACCCAAGCAAAAAGCAAGGTGTTATCGTGTGCTAGTGCAGCACCTCTGCCATCTAATAATGCTCCAAAAGTTTCAGTATTTTGGTCGTATTTTGCTAGATTTACTCCGTTTTTATTTTTTGTAAAATACGCATCAGCAGTTGTGCCTTTATTTACGATTAGAGTTTTTCCATCTAGTTCTTTAATGTCTTTAATCTCTGCATTTTTAGGACTTGCAATGCCTAATGAAACTTTCATATAAGGTAATGCAAAATCAACAACTCTTGCTCTTTCAGGTGTTTTTGTAAAATTAGCTAAAATAATATCAACTTTATCAGATTGTAAAAACTCAACCCTACTAGCAGCCTCAACAGGAACTAAGGTTAATTTATCTTCACTACCTAATAAATCTTTAGCAATTCTTTTTGCAAAATAAATATCATAGCCTTGGAATTTGCCTTCTTTATCAACAAAGCCAAATGGTGGTTTATCAGCAAAAACACCTATTTTAATATTATCGCTAGTTTTAATCTCTTCAATATTTCTAGCATTAGCAAAACAGGTTAGTAAAGCCCCTGCAACAAGTGATAAAATAACTTTTTTCATAATTTCTCCTTTAAATAAAATCGCTTGTAATTAAAACGCAAAAAAATTAATAAAAGATAATTTTAATCCTTTTTAAATTCAAACATATTTAAAAATTGCTTAGCTCTATTAGTTTGCGGATTTGTAAAAAACTCTTCAGGACTTGCAATTTCAACGATTTTGCCACTATCCATAAAAATAATTTTATCAGCTACAGCTCTAGCAAATGCCATTTCGTGAGTTACTATTAGCATTGTTTTTTCTTCTTTTGCAAGATTTAATAATACATCTAAAACTTCTCTTACTATTTCAGGATCAAGCGCAGCCGTAACTTCATCAAAAAGCATAATTTCAGGATTCATACATAAAGCTCTAACTATTGCAATTCTTTGTTTTTGACCGCCACTTAGCTCTTTTGGATAGGCGTTTTGTTTATGCTCTAAACCAACTTTTTGTAATAAATCTAGGGCTTGTTTTAAAACTTCATCTTTTTTACGCTTTTGAACTTTCATAGGAGCTAATAATATATTTTCAAGCACATTTAAATGGTCAAACAATTCATAGCTTTGAAACACCATTCCAACATATTTTCTAATCTCTTGCCAGTTTTTATAATCTTTAGTAATTATTTCATTTTTTATATAAATATTTCCACTAGCTATATTTTCAAGTCCGTTAATACACCTTAAGGTTGTGCTTTTCCCACAGCCACTAGGCCCTACTAAAACAACAACTTCGCCTTTATTAACTTCAAAAGAAATATCCTTTAAAGCGTGGTTATTGCCGTAAAATTTATTAATATTTTCAAGTTTTAAAATACTCATTAACTCCACCTTTTTTCTAGTATTTTTGATATTTTTGATAAGGGATAACAAATTATAAAATATATAAAAAATATAATTGTATAAATATATAAAGGTGCTAGATTGCTAATAAATAATGTAACTTCTTTTAATTGATTACCTATTGCTAAAATATCTACAACACCTATTAAATAAGCTACTGAAGTAGTCTTAATCATACGGCTTAAAAGATTTATTACATTAGGAATTAATCTTTTTAATGCAAGTGGCAAAATAATATATCTATACATTTGGTATTTGCTAAGTGCAAGTGCGATTGAGCTTTCAAATTGGTGTTTAGGAATACTTGTTATTGCACCCCTTACTAAATCCATCATCTCAAACATACCCCAAATCACAAATACAATAATAGTAGCACTAATAGCATCTATACTAAGCCAACTTGACATTCCAAAATATATTAAAAATAGCCAAACGATAATAGGCATAAATCTTATAATTTCAAGAATTATTTTTAGAATATAAAAAATAATTTTATTTCCTAAACTCATAAAAACGCCTAAAACAAGCCCACCTATAATTGAGAAAAATATAGATACAAAAGATATAAATAAAGTAACTTTTAAGCCTTCATAAAGCCTTGAATAAATTGATAAATCAAATAATATTTCACTCATTTTCTAATCCTTGCTTCAAACCAAGTTAAAAATAATGAAAGCGGTAAAATCATTATAAAATAAGCAACACAAAGCATAAATAAAGCTTCATTAGTCACATAATAAAGTCCTATTATATCTTTTGCTGTATAGACTAAATCAGCTAGAGCTATTACGCTTACTACTGATGTTTCTTTTAACAAAAATATTATATTCGCATTAATACTAGCTATAGAAACTCTAAGTGATAATGGCAATAATATGTAGTATAAAACTTGATTTTTGCTTAATGCTAGGGCATATCCTGCTTCTATTTGGTGCTTATTAATAGCATTTAAGCCTGATTTTAAACTCTCAGCCATATATCCACCACCTAAAAATGCAAGTCCAATTACTCCACAAGTAAAGGCTTCAAGTTTAATTCCAAGCTTTGGCATTGCATAATATAAGAAAAACAAATGAATTAAAAGCGGGGTATTTCTTGAAAGCTCTATATAAGCATTGCAAATTAGTTTTAAAAACCTTAGTTTATGTAGTTCAACCCACATACAAAATAGCCCTATTAAAAATGATAAAACTATGCCATAAAATGCAAGTTTTATAGTAAGGATTAATGCGTCTATGTAAAGTGGATAAAACTCTTTTATAACTTCAAAATCCATCTAAGCTCCTAGCTAAAATAAAAACGGGTTAAATATATCTTTTTTTGATAAATAATATTTGCAATTTTATTTTCAAATTCTTTTAATTTTGTTACAAAAATTATTAATAAATATGTGTTTATATTAAATAATTTTATTCAAATAAATTAACTTGATTTTGAGATAAATAATTTAAAGAAATCTTTAAGAATGCTAATTTATAATCAGCCTTTTAATTTTGGCTAAGTTTTAGCTATACAAAGGATTTTTATGAAAACTTCAAATTTTGGTGCAGAACTTGCACACTTTCATCAAAACTACCTAAGCAAATTCTATAGCAATACTAAAGCGGTTATGGTTTTAAGCATAATGGCAACTTTATATTTTGCTATTTTTGGTGGTGTTTTTGCAGTAACAGGCGAATTTACTCGTATCGGTGGGGAAATTCTTGAGCTTTTTGGAATGGATTTAAGTTCGTATTCATATTATCAAAAGCAAAATCTAAACGGAACTATGCTAACTCGTGTTGATGGGGTTATGATTATTGGACTTATAATTGGTTGTTTATTAGCTGCTAGCGTTGCTAATAAGGTGTATTTTAGAAAAATAGCTTCTAAGACTAGATTTTTTCAAGCATTAATTGGCGGGATATTAGCAGGATTTGGTGCTAGACTTGCTTGGGGATGCAATTTGGCTAACTTTTTTACAGGTCTTCCTTATTTTTCTTTACATACTTGGGTTTTTGCTATTTTTATGTGTCTTGGGGTTGCAGCGGCTATTTTGGTGCTAAAAATTAAGATTTTTGCTCCTAGATATGAGATGATTAAAACAAATACTCCGCAATTAAAAATAGATAAGAATTTAGAACAAAAAAACAAAATTATTTTATTTCTTAGCGTAATTGCTTTTTTTGTATTCTTTGCATATTTAGCTAGTAATGATACTAAAAATCTTCCTACAGCATTGATATTTGGAGTGATTTTTGGCTGGTTGATACAAAAAGGACAGATTTGCTTTACTTCTTGTTTTAGGGATTTATTTTTATTTAAAAGATATAGCTTTTCTTTAGCTTTATTTGTATCAATGTTAGTTGCTAGTATTTTCGTATTTGCATTATTAAATAAAGGCGGATACAACTCTAAAGTTTTAGAAATATCTCTTGGGCTTTGCACGGGAGCATTTATATTTGGCTTTGGTATAGTGTTTGCAGGTGGTTGTGAATGTGGATTTTTATATCGTGCAGTAGAAGGGCAAACTCATTTTATAGTAGTTGGTATTGGAAATATAATAGGAACTATGCTAATTGCTTTAAATTATGATTTATTGCCTAAGTGGTTTTTGAGTGGAGAAAAAATCAAATTAAGCGGATATAGTGGTCTTGGCATTAATATAGCTTTATTTTTAATAAGCATTGCTTTAATATTATTTTATGCAAGGAGAAAAAATGAAAATTGATTATTCTATTTCTTTATTAGGCGAACCTTGTCCTTATCCTGCAATTGTTGCTAATGAAGTAATTCACAAGCTAAAAAGTGGCGAAGTATTAGAAATAATTAGCGATTGTCCGCAAAGTATTAATGGAATTCCACCTGATATGAAAGCTTTAGGTCATAGTTGCGAAGTAGTGCAAAATGGCTCTATTTTAGGCTTTTATATCACTAAAAAATAAGTTTAGAATTTAAAACAGAAGTTTTAAATTCTAATTAACTTAAATCTTAAAATATAAACTAGACTTGCAAGTAAGCAAAAAACGCTTATTATGCAAGCTAGTGCAAAACTCGTATTAGCATTCATAGCACCGACTAAAAACGCTGCAAATCCTGCGAACATAAATTGCATAGCTCCAAGTATTGCTGAAGCACTACCTGAATATTTTTTAGATTTTTGCATAGCTTTTGTAACTAGATTTGGTGTTATAAAGCCTAGCATACATAAAGTTAAGAATAAAAATAAAGTAAAAGTATAAAAATTATTTGATAAGAGTATTAAGCAAAATGAATTAATTATCATTGTTATACAAGCTATAAAAATTACTTTTGATATACCAAATTTAGAAGTAAAATATACATTTAATCTAGCTGTTATCATAAATCCTAAAGAATTTATCCCAAATATTAATCCATATTCTTGTAAGCTGATATTAAAAACATTGGTAAAAACAAAACTTGAACCACTAATATAAGCAAATAAAGTGCTCATAATTAAACTTGAGCTAATTACATAAATTAAAAAACTTTTATTAGTTAAAACACTTTTATATGCTTTATAAATATTTGAAAATGAAAAAGGAATTTGATTTTTGTTACTTTCTTTTATATAAAAAATACTTAAAAATAATAATAAAATTCCAAGACAAAATAAAGTAATAAAAATGCTTTGCCAAGAAAAGTATTTAAGCAAAAGCCCACCAATGCTAGGAGAAATCATAGGAGCTATGCTAGAGCTAATCATCATTAATGAAAATACAGCCACTGCTTTTTGCTTAGAAAAACAATCATTTACAATAGCTCTTGCAATCACAACCCCAGCACATCCGCCAAGTGCTTGCATAAATCTTAAAGCAATAAAAGTATAAATATTATCAACTAAAAAACATAAAAAGCTAGATATTATAAATATGAAAAGTCCTATAATTAATGGAATTTTTCTACCATAAATATCACTAATTGGCCCATATAATAATTGTCCTAATGCAAAGGCTATAAAAAAACTAGCAATGCTTAATTGAGTATAAAACTCACTTGTATTAAAACTATGCTGAACTAAGCTTAATGCGGGTAAATACATATCGGTTGCAAGTGGGGCAATAGCACTTAAAAATGCCAATATTAAAATAAAAAATTTTTCTTTCATCTATACTCCTAAAAAATATGATATTGTCTTAATTTGGCAAATGAAGTTTTATGCAAGGAAAATTACCTTGCATAAATTATTAATGTTGATGATGATTGATTGCTTCTGGATATTTATAACCTTTTTTCTCTAAATATTCTTGCATAAATTTAATTTCAATTTCTTGAGCTTTTATAATATCATTAGCTAATTTTTTGATATTTTCATCTTCTCCATATTTTAAAACGATTTTAGCCATATCAACAGCACCAATGTGATGAGGTAGCATACCTGCTACAAATGCTATATCAGGGTCGTTTTCATTCATACCTGCTTGCATTTTAGAATGCATTTTCATCATACTTTCATTTAGTTCTTTTTTCATATCGTTTAATTCTTGAGGACTTAAATCTTTAGCAAATAAACTAAATGCACCTAAGCATAAACATAAAAAAATTTTTTTCATAAAATACTCCTTGTTTTAAATAAAGATATATTTTATTAATTAGTAATTTCTATTAAGTAAATTATTTAGATTTTACATTAATTAAGACTATTTCGCTACTTGCATTAAACCTAGCTACTATGCCCCAAAATCCCGCTCCACTTGTTACATACATTTTGTTATTTTTTACATTATATAAACCTTTTAAATATCCTTGCTCAAGTTTAACAGCTAGGCTAAAAGGAAAGATTTGTCCTGCGTGAGTATGTCCAGCTAGGATTAAATCATAAGGGCTAACATCGTATTTTTTAACAAATTTTGGCTGATGGGTTAGTAAGATATTAAACTTATCTAATTTAGGCTTTAATTTGCTAATATCAGGCTCAAAAGTCTTAAGCTTTAGCCCCATCAAATCATTTACACCTGATATTACAAAATCATCAAATTCTATGCTTTTATTATCTAAAAAATGCAATTTATATTTTTTTAATTCCTTAGCGATACTGCCTACTCCGTGATAATATTCGTGATTTCCTAAGACATAAAATGTGCCATAGGTTGATTTTAGTTCATTTATATAATTAAGGTTTTTGACATTATTAATACCTGTATCTACTAAATCTCCTACGATTACTACTAAATCAGGATTTAAAGAATTAATTTTATTAATTATATTTATAAAAAACTCATCATTTAAATTCTTTTTTAGATGAATATCAGCTATCATTGCGATTTTTAAATCTTTTTTTAGTTTATCTTCGTTTAGATTTATTTCTTTTATTTTAGGGACTTTTATTGCGTTTTTTGATACCTTATAAAAAAATATAAAAGCTATGAAAATAAATATATACTCATAATTTAAAATATTTATATCTTTTAAATAATAAATAAGTATAAAAAATATAGGAAAAAAATTGAATATCTCCCATATATCAATTGCTTTTGCAAAATGTTCTTCATAGACTATTTTTGTCTTGATATAATAAAAACTCATAATTATAAAAAATACAATAGTTGAAGCAATTAAAATTATAAAAGAATAATACAAAAGCTCTTTAATTAAGTTTTCTTGAGTAATTAAGCTTAGTTCAAACGCAAAAATAATACTATAAAAAGCCACAATTATTTTTCTAAATTTATTAAAAGTATTATTTTTAATAGTTCTTAAAAGCATATTTGCATTAGCGAAAAATACCAATAAAAAATATAAAATACCAAGTAATATAGCCATAATTAGTCCTTATTAGAATTTAAATTAGGAATTTCAAACTGCAATTCATCAGCAAATAGATTTCTCATACCAAAAATCCTACTTAATATTACATCTTGTTCTTTTACACTTGAGAGATTTTTGCCTGCATCTATTGTGGTTATTGCTACTTTTCCAACGATAATTCTACTCTCAACTCCACGCTCATAATTTTTAATCCCCCATAAATTATGCAATATATAGATTTTGTTATCAAATTCTCCTAAATATAAAACTATATGACCTTTTAGAGCTAGCAAGGTTGCAAAAGGTATTGCATTGCTTTTAATATAATTATATTTTTGTTTATTGCTAAGTTTTGAGATATTAAAAAATATTTTTCTATTTAAATAATCTTTTTGATAGATTTGATCTTGCGAATTTCTAGCTAGAAAAACTCCAAATGTGCCAAATACATCTTTTAAAAAAGCAGAGCAATCTCTATCGCCGTTTAATCCGCCCCAGCCATAGTTTTGTCCTATTAATTCATTTGCGATTTTTTTTAAATCAACGCTAGAAAAACTATCTCCAAGTTTGAAAAAATCTTCTTTTTTGACCTTTATTTCAATAAGTTTTGCGTTATTGTTTAAATCCTTTTTAAAAACTCTTATAGTATAAAAATTAGCACTTTCTTTACTTAATGCCAAAGGCATTCCAATTCTTGCGTATTCTATGAAGTCTTCATTTTTATCTATTAATGCAATTTTATCTTTTTTAGGCATTATGAAGTCTTTTGATGATTTATAAATATTTAAATCTTCATCACTAATAAATGCAATATTTTTATTTTCTATAAAGCCAACTACTACGCTATTATAAATAAAACTCCAGCCAAAATCCTTGCTAAAATGAGAGATTTTAACAGGAGTATATGCGTAGATAAATGAGTTTTGCAAATAATCAAACGGATAGCCTTCGCCTGCTAATTTAGGATTTTTAAATCTTGGTTTTTTAGTAGGTAATAATCTTAAATTACTTGAATGAATAATGATTGCATTTTTTGAAATTTTGTTTAAATTATCAAAATCAGCATTATCTACTATATTTTGCATTAATTTTTGAGAATTTAATTGATAATTTTCTCCATAACCTGTGTCTTTTAAAATATCATTTGCAATATTTTTCATATTGATATTTGTTTTATCAATTCCCCACACATAAAATAGGTTTTTTAAATAATTTTCTTTTAATTTTTGTGATACTTCTTTAGTGATATAAAACTCATTGCTCTCATAATTATTTAAATCTTGAGATGGAAGAGCAAAATAATTTTTACTGCAAGAAGTAAAAACTACAAGACAAATAATTAAAATAATATTTTTCATCATTCAAATCTAATTAAAATTGCACCTATGAATTTATTATCTTCGTAAGCTTCAACCCTATAAATCTTACCTGCTTTATCAATTGAGTATTGTTTTTGCATATTTTTAAGGCTTAGTTTTATACTATCTTCACTATCTTTTGCGTTATAGCCTATGACATTTATCCTTACTTTATCGTGTTTTTTAACTAAAAAATAATTTTTTACTTCAATCATTTTTGCGAAATTAGTTGTGATTTCTTTATCATCAACAACCAAATTTAACTTATCAATAATATCGCTATATTCAACATTTTTTTCTAAATACAAATTAGTTTGAAAGCGATTGCCGTATTGAATACTAAAGCCATTATCTTGATTGTTTTTAAAAATCGCAGTTAATTCATTGCTAGCTTTATAAGTAAATGGCAATTTTATTGGAATAAATCTTATTTTTTCTCTTGGTTTTTGAAGGCTTAATAAAAAGCGATTTTCAATTTTAATTAAAATCGGTTTTTCAATAACTTCTCTTACTGCATTAGGATTTAATTCAAATTCTCGCTCAAACTCAACTCCAGCAGCCTTTAAATAGCTCTCAATTGCTAGTAAATGATAATATGCTCTTTCGTGGGTTAATAGATTTTTGCTAGCTTCGTTTGCATAGGCGGCTTTACCTTGAGTAATTGCATAATAAGTTAGGCTTTTTAGCATTTCTTCATCGCCATTTGCTGTGTTTGTGTTTTTTAAATGATAGCTATGTAATTTGTGTAATAAATTATTATTTATACTTTCACAAGCTTTACTTGCAATTTCGTTTAAATTCCCGTATTTTGCGTCAATTTGCTCTTGGTCAATTATGCAAGAATTTCCCCATTTTTTAGGATTTTTATCCTTATTTATATAATTTGGAGAATAATATCCACTACCATCGTGAAGATTTATTATGAGTTTTACTTCAGGTAAAGTTATTATTTTTTTAATTAATTCAACCGTGTAATAATCAGGGTCATCTTCGCTAAGTTCTGCGAATTTGCGATTTAAATCTCCAAATTCTCCACGACTTCTAGCAATTATTGAATCAAATGCAAGATTTGGCACTACAATTACTTTTCCTTTAGTGATTTTATAATCAGTGATTAATAAGCTAGCAGCGTGAAAACCACCTGGCTCATCTCCTTGAATACCGCCAAAAATCAAAACGGTATTATCACAAACTTTTTCACATTCTCCTAAAGTGTTTATAGTAAAATTTAAAGCAAATAAATTAAGACTTAAAAATGTTAAAAATATCTTAAGCATTCAAAAACTCTCTTACCATTTTATCTACACTAAACACATCATCAATAGTATTTATTTTACTATCAGCAAATTTATCTAAAGCCTTAAATACTGCGTCACTAATATCATAGAATTTACATTCATCTTTTAAATATTTATATACAAATTCTTCATTAGCAGCATTGATAATAACACCTAAATCAGGATTATTTAATAGCTCATCTTTTAGCCTAAAAATAGGGTATTTATTAGGATTTATCTCAAAGAATTCTAATTTAGCAAGTTTTAAAATATCAAAATATTCACAAGCAGCAAAATCACTCTCACCTAAGAGTGCATTTGCAATGCTAAGCTTCATATCAGGCACGCTAAAATAAGCACTCATTGAGCCATTTATACTTTCACAAAATGCGTGAATACTTGAGCTTGGCTCTATGATTGCGTCTAATTCTAAATTAGGATATAAATGTTTTGCTTCTATTAATTCATAAAGCTTATTTGTCATTGTTGCACTATCTATTGTGATTTTTGCTCCCATATCCCAATTAGGGTGTTTTAAGGCTTCGTTTGCTTTTAGATTTGCAACTTCATTGTATTTAAAAAATGCCCCACCACTAGCAGTAATTGTGAGCTTTTTAGGGTGTTTAATACCCCTTAAAAGTGCTGCTAATGCACTATGCTCGCTATCAATAGGAGAGATATTAAAGGTATCAAGAAATTTTCCAGCCACAACCAAGCTTTCTTTATTTGCTAAAAAGAGTTTTTTATCTAATTCTTGAGTTTGTAAAGATATTTTAAGCCCTGCAAATCCTACTATTGCATTGATAATTCCATCACTTTTTAAATCTTGCATTATAAATGCAGCGTCTTTTATTGAGTATTTATTAGAATGATTGACTTTATCTAGTATTTCATCACTTGCTAAGACTATTTTAGGATTAAACATTTTTATTTGTTCGTTTAATAATTCATAGTTTTTATAAGCACTAATGCACTCTAATTTAATATCAGCTTGTTTTATTATTTTTAAAGCATTAACGCCGATTGAACCAGTTGAACCAAATACGCTTATAATTTCAGGTTTTGTTGGATTTATAGTAAAGCTCATAAGAATACCACCATAATAATACTAGCAAAAATCAAAGCATCAACTCTATCTAATACTCCGCCATGTCCAGGGAAAAGCTCTCCACTATCTTTAACCTTCGCTAAGCGTTTTAAATAGCTTTCAAATAAATCTCCAAATACAGCAAAAAACGCCATTAAAAATGATAAAAATAAAACTCCAAAAAAGCCAATCTCACTATAAACAAAACTAGCATAAATGCTTGAAATTATTGTGCTAATGATAATTCCGCCGATTACTCCTTCTAAAGTCTTATTAGGAGAACTTGGGCTAAAGCTAGTTTTTCCATATTTTTTACCTACAAAATAAGCAAAACTATCACATAAAACAACACTTAAAAGTAACCAAATAAAGCCACTTAATTCAAATCTAATATAAGTTTCAAAAATAAAGCTAATTCCAATTCCTGCATAAATAAATGGTAGAATTTCTTTTAAATCTCCTTGTTTGTATGCTAAAAAAGAAGCAAGAACTAAAATAGCAAAAATCATAGAAACCACAGGCATTTGAGTATAAATTCCTAATATCAATCCTAAGGCTAAAATTAAATAATTATTTTTAGTATCAAATAATTTACAAGCTTCAAAATATCCAATGCCACTAGCTAATAAAAATATTATTAGCCATAAATAATAAGAATTTATTGCTAGAAAAATTACTGCAATTATTGCAAAAATTAAGCCTGTTTTTATTTTTTCATTCAACATAAATACTCCTTAAACAAGTTTATCAAAAAGCCTATCGCTTTCTTTTATTTCTTCAATTTCTTCATCTTCTTCTATCATAACACCGAAAAAATTAGCTCTTTTATGCTCTTTTTTAGGGCGTTCTTCTTGATATGATTTTTCATCATCAAGATTTGTGTTTGTTTTTGAGCTTTCGCTACTTTCTTCTATTACATTAACTTCTGGCGTAACTAAAGTAATTTGCTCATCAGCAAACATTTTTGCATTATGTTTTGCGTGATTATCAATCGCTACGCCTTGATTTTGATTTATATAATTTATATTTCCAATATTATTTACACTCATAAAAAAACCTTTATAGTATCGTAATTAACATAATTAACGAATGCTTTTTCAATAATTTTTACATTTGCTCTTTTTGTAAAATCTACTAAAAAATTACCTTCTTTTTTACCAGAATAACAAGCACAAAGACTTGCAGCATGATAGATTAAATCTATATCATAGCTTTTTTTGTTGCTTGAAATTATTACATGAGAGCCTTTTAAATCCTTTAAATGAAACCATAAATCATCTTTTTTGCTATTTTTTAGCAAATATTCATTAGCGTTTTCATTAAGTCCTACGCTAATTTTGTAATCATTTACATAAAAATTTAATATGTTTGGATTTTGCTGGGTTTTGCCTTTTTTATTGTTTTTTGCGAATAATGAGCGTAAAAATACTTCATCTTTTGTGCAAATTATTGCTTGTTTTAGACTATTTAAAGCATTTATTTTTTCGTTTAGATTATCTTTTTCTATGCTTATATTTTTTGCTTTTTGGCTTAATTTTTTAGCGTTTTTATAAATATTATTTAGCTCATATTTTGCAGAGTTGATTAAAGAATATTTATAAATTCCTATTTCAAATTCTCTTTCGTAATCTTTGATTTTATATAAGTTTTCTTTTAGTGCATCGCCTTTTGCGTATTCATAAAGTGCTTTTTTGTTTAGCAATTCTTCATCTTCTAAAGAATTTATTAAAAGCTCTAATTTTTCAATTTTTTTATCATTTTCCATTATTTTTTGAGCTTTTAATGAGTTTAATTTCTCGTTTTGAAGACTTGCAAAAATATTTGCGAAATAAATTTTAAAATCTTCAATTTTTATATTTTTTTCAGTGATTTTTGTAGGTTCTAAATCTATGTAAGGTTCATTTTGTAAAATATCTCTAAGGTTGTTTTTGCCGTATCTTAAGGCACTTATTATATTTCTTTTATCATCTAAGATTAGTGCATTTGTAAATTTTCCTGAAAACTCAAGTATTAAATAAAATTCCATTTTTTTATAAGCGTGAGCTAAGGCTAGTTTAAACTCTAAAATCCTATTATTTATAGGCACTTTAATATCTAAAATACTTGCGTTAAAAAGCATTTTTTTAAGTTGTAAATCAAATGGACTAGTATAATCTTTAGCATATAAATTACCACTATAAATTGCACTTTTGCCCTTGGTTAAATCAAAATATAGTTTATCTTTAAACTCAATACATAAGCAATTATCATTTATTCTATATGCACGATTTATCTTTTTATATTGCTTTAAATAATCTTTAATTTGCACTAAATCATAATAATTCATTTTTAATCCTTTTATTAATTTTAACGGCTAAAATTAATAAAATTAGAAAAAAAGGGAAATCTATGACTTTAACAGAACAAATATTTGCTCATCATATAGGAAAAGAAGTAAAAGCAGGTGAGATTATTGATTGTCCTATTGATATGGTAATAGGAAATGATATTACAACTCCAATTTCTATTAAACAATTTAAAAAAAGTGGTGCTACAAAATTAGCTAATCCTGATGGCTTTGCAATTGTGCTTGACCACTATATTCCTGCAAAAGATATTCTAAGTGCAAATCAAGCAAAAATTAGTAGAGATTTTGCAAAAGAACATAATTTAAAATATCTTTTTGATGAAAAAAATATGGGTATTGAACATGCACTTTTACCTGAAAATGGACTTATTAGCCCAGGTGATGTGATAATTGGTGCAGATAGCCATACCTGTACGCACGGAGCTTTAGGAGCATTTGCTACTGGAATGGGAAGCACTGATTTAGCGTATGCAATGATAACAGGTAAAAACTGGTTTAAAGTGCCAAGTGCTATTAAAGTGCAGTTTCGTGGAAAATTAAAGCCTTGGGTTTATGGAAAAGATTTAATTTTAGAAATTATTAGAATTTTAGGCGTTGATGGGGCTTTATATAAATCATTAGAGTTTTTTGGAATTAAAGAGCTTGATATGGATAGCCGTTTTAGTTTATGTAATATGGCGATTGAAGCAGGTGCAAAGAATGGAATTTGTGCTGTTGATAATGTTACAAGAGAGTTTTTAAACTCGGTTGATTTAAAGAGAAAAGGCGTTGAGTTTAGCCATTTGCCAAATGCTGTTTATGAAAGAGTAATTGAGATTGATTTAGACAAGCTTGACCCTGTTGTAGCATATCCGTTCTTACCAAGTAATGGTAAAAGTATAAAACAAGCTGTAAGTGAAAAGGTAAAAATTGATCAAGCATTTGTAGGCTCATGCACAAATGGAAGGCTAAGTGATTTAAGAATTGCAGCGAGTATTTTAAAAGATAAAAAAGTTCATTCAGATGTAAGAATGATAATTACTCCAGCTACAACCAAAATTGCTTTACAAGCTCAAAAAGAAGGCTTAATGGATATATTTGCTAATGCTGGTGCAGTTGTTAGTAATCCAACTTGTGGTGCGTGTTTAGGTGGATATATGGGGATTTTAGCTGATGGAGAGCGTTGTATATCAACTACGAATAGAAATTTCGTAGGTCGTATGGGTGCAAGAACTTCAGAAGTTTATCTTGCAAATAGTGCAATTGCGGCTGCTAGTGCAATTAAAGGATATATTTGTTCTCCTGATGAGCTTTAAAAATAGCGTTTGCCTAATTTTAGGTGGTGGAAAATCAAGTAGAATGGGGCAAGATAAGGCTAATTTACGCTTTATTTATAAAAAGCGTGAAATTAGCCTGATTAATTATTTATATGAAAAATTACAGCCTTTATTTAATGAAATATATTTTTGTGCTAAGGCTAAGCCAAGTGATTTAAAATGTAAATTTTTAAAAGATAATTATGAATATTTTCATCCGATTAATGGTTTAAAGACTTTTACAAATATTAAAATTCCTAATTCAAATTCTGTTTTTGTAATTGCAGTTGATTTTGTAAAAATTAATAAAAGCTCTATAAAAAGACTTTTTTATAAACATAAAAGATATAAAAGTTCAGTAGTGGCAAAAAGTATCAAAACTCATTTTTTATGTGGTTTTTATAAGATGAGCGATTTAAAATATTTAGATGAATTAGATGAAAATTGCAAAATTAAAGATTTTTTTATAAAGTCAAAGGCAATTACTTTAAGCTTTAAAAATGATAATATTTTTTTAAATATGAATACAAAAAGTGATTTTGAAAAGTTCATTAAAAGTTACAGACATTAAACATTTTATGTTATAACTAAGCCTTTTTTATGGAGAGTTTGGCCTACTGGTGTAGCCCTAAGACTTCAAATCTTGTGGTGGGGTAGTTGACTATTCTGCGGGGGGTTCGATTCCTTCACTCTCTAGCCAATTTTTAGAATTTTAAATAATATTTTAGGTTTAAATTATAAAATATTTTTTGATTTATGGTTTTTAGGAAAACAAGTTGAAAGAGATTAGAAGAGTTGATAATTTTGAATATATTATAAAAGTTACCGTTGTTATTATTGGCTTAGTTCATCTTATATATACTATTAGTTTTACCTTAACTGGTTTATATTTCTTATTACCTTCTAGCATAATTCAAATTCTTATATCTTTAATTGTAGCCTACATTGTGTTAGTCAAAAATAAAGGACACGCAATCGCTACGATATACGCACATTTAGATATATTATTTTCTTGTTGTTATTGCACTTATTATCTTGGATGGGGATATGGTTTTACTATGATAATAGTTCTTTTATTATCATTAGCGTATTTGCAAAATTTCAATACTTTTTTAGTTCCAATAGGTATTGGACTTGTAGAAGCGACTGCTTTTTTTGTGATGTTATATATTACAAAAGATACTCCAAATTATCCAAATCCTTTTATGCCTTATATAAATATCGCTAATTTTTTATTTATGGTAGTTACATTGTTAGTTTATATTTGGCTAAATGATAGAGAGAATGCAAAGATTATTAAGCAACTTGATGATAGAAAAGAATTTTTGCAATATAAGGCAGAAAATGATTATTTAACTACGCTTTTAAATCGTCGTGCTATGAATGAAATACTAGATAATGTATTAGAAAAATTAAAAAATAAAGAAATAAATTCTTTAGCTGTAGCAATAGGCGATATTGATAATTTTAAACATTTAAATGACACTTATGGTCATAATTTTGGAGACTTAGCTTTAAAAGAAGTTGCTAGGGTGTTTAAAAATGAATATGAAAATAATGAAAATACTTATGTAGCTAGATGGGGTGGAGAAGAATTTTTAATACTATTTAGCAATTATTCTTATAATGATTCTTTGCATTCTTTGGAAAAAAGCAGAAAACTTATTGAAAAATTACAAATTAAAGATGAATTAAATAAAACAAGTGTTACTATTTCAATAGGTATGAGTTATTCTATAAATTTGATTAATAAAGATGTTTTGATAACAAAAGCAGATGCAGCACTTTATAATGCAAAAGACTCTGGTAAAAATAGAGTAAAATCAGTGAATTTGGGTTAGATATGGGAAGTTTTTTAGATAAAGATGACTTGATTATTGCAAAAAGAATTGCGGGATATATATTACTTATATTTTCTATTCTTTATCTATGTTTAGCGATTTTTATGGGTAGTTTAGGTCATAATTATCCTATGTTTGTTAATTTATTTTTATCTTGTGTTTATGCTTATTCTTTAAAAAAACTAGATTCATTAGATATAAATAGTTTGGTTTATACCGTTCATTTTGTTTGTATAGTTTATGCTATTTTTATGGTTCTTTATTTTGGCTGGGGTTTTGGGGCTCAATATTTTTTAATACCTTGCATAGCGTTTTGTTATGTAGGTCAATTTGAAAATAGAAAAATAATTTATGCTTTAGCAATTCTTGAAAGTATTATTTTTGAAGCTTTATATATTTTTATGGAAGTTAATAAATATACTTTACAAAATCAATTATATGTATTTGGATATGATGTTAATGGTATTTTTTACATAATACATAGTCTTTTTGCTTGTCTTACAATTATAATTGTTATGTATTTTTTAAAAATTAAAGTTTATAAAACAATTGAAATAAAAGAAAATGCGAATGAAGTTTTGAGTATTAATGCTTCTACTGACCCACTTACATATTTATTAAATCGTTGGGCTTTTATGGAAAAAATTCATTTAATTCAATATAAAAAGAATTTTCATTTTGCTTTAATAGATATAGATTTTTTCAAAAAAGTTAATGATACTTATGGTCATAGTGTTGGAGATGAAGTTTTAAGAGTAACTGCAAGTTGTATAAAACTTAATTTTTCAAAATATACTGATATGATTGCTAGATGGGGTGGAGAAGAATTTTTAGTATTTGCATTAGGTTGCAGTGAAGAAGAATTTTATGAAGCTTGTAATAATTTTAGAAAAGAATTAAAAAATAATAAATTCTGTGCTGGTGATTTTAGTATAACTGCTAGTATAGGATGTTTGCATATAAGTGGTGATTTTGTATATAGTAATTTTGATAAATATATTAAAGAAGTTGATGAATTATTATATGTGGCAAAAAATAGTGGTAGAAATAGGATAGAATCAAAAAGCGTATAGACAATGAATGAATTTAGGCAGATAGAAAATATAAGACAATTAGTAAAAATCACAATGATTTTACTAACACTTACACATTCTTCTTACGGAACTCTTTTTTATTTTTTAGGACTTCATCCTATGGTTAATATTAAGTTTATTGAAGCATTTATTGCTTTAATAGCTACTATTTTTATTTTAAAAATTGATAAATATCATAATATTGCCGTTTATTTTACGCACGCATCAGTTTTAATATCTTGTTCAATTTGCACATATATGCTAGGTCAAGGATACGGCTTTTTAATAGTTATGATTATGTTGTTGTCTTTAGGCTATGTTCATGATTTTAGAAGCTCTAAATATCCTTTAATTATTGGTATTTTTGAAGTTGTTTTATTTTTAGCAACTGCAATTGTTACTAAAGATATTCCTGATTTTGAAAGTGATTATAAAGTATTTGTATATATATTTAATATTATAAATATTACTGCTGTAATTATTTTTTATTCTTCATATACTCATAGTATTGATGTAAATGAAAGCAAAATGCTAGAAAAAGAAAGTGTTAAATTACAAAATAAAGCTGATTATGATTATTTGACAAATATTTTAAATCGTCGTGCAATGAATGAGATTTTGCATATATATCATAACTATTTTCAAAAAGACCAAATTCGTTCTATGGTAATTGTTTTAGGCGATATTGATAATTTTAAGAGCTTAAATGATGAGTGCGGTCATAATTTTGGTGATATTGTTCTTAAAAATACTGCAAAAATTATTAAAGATAAATTAAATAAAAGAGCATCTAGTTATGTATCAAGATGGGGTGGAGAAGAATTTCTAATCTTACTAACTGGTCTTAATATAGATGAAAGCGAAGAACTGATTAATGAAATAAGAGAAGATTTTTCTAATTACACTCACAAAGATGGTTACAATGCTAGGAAAACTACAATTACCTTTGGAATTTGCTATTCTTTAAGACTTGAAAGTATTGATTATATGTTATCTCAAGCTGATAGTGCTTTGTATAATGGTAAAAAATCAGGTAAAAATAAAGTAGAAACTATAGTTTTAGGACAAATATGATAGATTTTGAAAAAAGAAAATATGAGTTAGTTGAAGTTTTACAAGCCGAAAAAATTATGAAAGGTATCATAGTATTTAATTTATTTTATGCTCTTATTATGATACTTAATGATATTCCTTATTTGTTTTTAGCATACTTTATGTTAGCGGGGTTATTTTTAATCTCTTTAGTTTTTGTAAAAAGTAATAATTTTAATGCTTGTATTCATATCACTTTTTTTGCTAGTTTGATATTTTCTGCTAGTTCAATTTACTATCTTGGTTGGGGATATGGATTTGAATATTATATATTACCAATAATGTCTTATTTTTATGTAGGCGTTTATAAGAAAAAAACAACAGTTTATATAATCGCGTTTTTTGGCCTTTTATATTATTTATTTATGTATTATTTTTTCTATATAGAGAATAATTCTTTAGAAATTCCTTTATATTTATTTCACGAAGACCCTAGAATTTATTTTAATTGTTTTAATGGTTTTGTTATTTGCTCTATTTTTATCATTGTATCAAGTGCATTAAGACAACAAATATATATAGAATTAGAAAATAGGCAAATTATGAATAAAAAATTAGATAAAAGTGCTAATTTTGATTATCTTACAAGGCTTATGAATAGATGGTGTTTTGTGGATAGTATTGAAGATTTAGAGATTAAAAATAAAGTAAGTATTGCTTTAATAGATGTTGATTATTTTAAAAAAGTAAATGATACTTATGGTCATAATGCTGGAGATGAAGTATTAAAAAATTGTGCAAATCTTATGAGAAAATATTTTGGTGAATATACTGATTTGATTTGTAGATGGGGTGGAGAAGAATTTTTAGTATTAGCTTATAATGTATCAGAAACTGATTTTGAAAATACTTGTGAGAATTTTAGAATAGAATATGCAAATTCTACTTTTTCTATTGAGGGATTAAAATCAAGTGTAAGTATTGGGTTAATTTACATTGATAATAGTTTTGCAAGTAATATTTTAGATGAATATATAACAAAGGTTGATAAGTGTTTATATGAAGCTAAAAATACTGGTAGAAATAAAATAATAAAAAATATAATTTAATTTAAGCAAAAATTAATTTTATTAGGATAATATACAGCTTTTATTTTTAGTGTGCGTTCATAGCTCAGCTGGATAGAGCAACGGCCTTCTAAGCCGTAGGTCAGAGGTTCGAATCCTCTTGGGCGTACCACTTAGCGGATGTGGTGAAATTGGCAGACACGCCAGACTTAGGATCTGGTGCAGCAATGCGTGGAGGTTCAAGTCCTCTCATCCGCACCACTTATCACTTTATTTATCTTTTTTAATCACCTTTTTAATATTTGTTACGAAAAGTTACATTAACACATAAAAGTGCTAATTTTCTTTGCTTAAAATCTGATTTTATTGTAACATAAGTCCTTTTATTTTATCAAAAAGGAGCCTTAATGGTAGAAAACCAGCAAATCAAACGAAATGGATTTGAAAAAATCTTACACAAAATTGAAGTATTAGGAAACAAATTACCTGATATTACAATTCTTTTTTTAATTGCATTTTTTATTGTGATGATTTTAAGTTTTGCATTAAGTTTTATTGATTTTTCTTACATTCATCCAGTTAGTCATGAAAAAATTGTAGTTAAAAATATGTTTGAAATTCATAATTTAACTGAACTAATAGTTAGATTAGGCGTTAATTTTATAACTTTTCCTGCTTTACAATTAGTTTTAGTTGCTACTTTAGGAGTTAGTATTGCAGAAGGCAGTGGTTATATTAGAGCATTACTAATTAAAATGATAGGAATAGTTCCAAAAAGCATTGTTGTTCCTGTGGTTATATTAATTTCTATATTTTGCCATATAGTATCAGATAGTGCTTATGTATTTTTAATGCCAATTGCAGCTGCTATGTATTATAGTGCAGGTCGCCATCCAATAGCTGGAATTACTACTTCATTTGCTGCACTTGCAGGTGGGTTTAGTGCTAGTTATATTCCAAGTGTAGTTGATCCGTTAATGCAAGAATTTACTCAAAAAGCAGCAAGGACAATTGACCCAGAAATAAGCGTAAATGTATTGTGTAATTATTTTTTAAGTATTTTTTCAACTTTTAGCGTAATTGCTGCTTGTTGGTTTGTTAGCTCAAAAATTATTGAGCCTATGCTAAATAAAACTATGCCTATTGATAGTGATTGCAAAATCGCTCATTTAGAAAATGAGAAATTAAGCTCACAAGAAAATAAAGCTTATTGGGGAGCAACTTTAACATTTATATTTATGGCTTTATTATTATTTGCTGTATCAATTCCAGATGATTCGGTTATGCGTGGTGCTAATGGCTCACTTACTAGTGCTGATGCAGCTTTAATGAAAGCTATTGTTCCATTAGTATTTTTATTCTTAGCAATTCCAGGATATGTATATGGAAAAATTAGTGGCTCTATAAAAACTTCAAGTGATTTATCAAAAATGGCTGCAAGTAGTTTAAATACTCTTACTACTTTTATAGTATTTTGTTTCGTATGCGGGCAGTTTTTATATGTATTTAATACTTCAAATCTTTCAACTCTATTAGCAATTTCAGGAGCTGAGTTTTTAAAGAGTATGAATATGCCTTCAGTTTTCACCGTTTTAGGAGTGATTATATTTACAAGCTTTTTAAATATTTTTGTTACATCAGCTACATCAAAATGGGCTATATTAAGCGTTATTTTTGTTCCTATGTTAATGTTACTTGGAATTAGTCCTGAACTTACTCAAGCAGCATATAGGACGAGTGATAGTGCGGTAAATGTTATGACACCTATGTTTCCATTTTATCCATTAGTGATTGGTTATTGTCAAAAATATTATAAAAAAACAGGGGTTGGAACACTTAGTTCATTAATGCTTCCATTTGGTATTGCTTTATGGATAGCTTTAGTTGGTAGTTTATTTATATTCTGGGCTTTAGGTCTTCCATTAGGATTTGATACTACTTATGTTTATAATTTTAAAGGTTAGATATGTTGGTAGAAGACTTTATAAAATATGTAAAAATCTCATCTCAAAGCGACGCTAGTAAGAGTAATACTCCTACTAGCGAAGGGCAGTTGCAATTAGCGAAATTATTAAAAAGTGAGCTAGAGAATTTAGGACTTAGCGAAATTAAGCTAAATGATAATGGTATTTTAACCGCACTTTTAGCTGGTGATAAAACTAAGACTAGCTTAGGTTTTGTAGCTCATCTTGATACTATTGATGTTGGGCTTAGTCCTTGTGTAAATCCTAAGATTTTAAGATTTGAAGGTAAGGATTTAGATTTAGGTAAAGCGGTTTTAGAGATTTCTAAACACCCTGAAATTATGAAGTATTTAAATGAAGACATTATTTTTAGCGATGGCTCATCTGTTTTAGGGGCTGATAATAAGGCTGCAATTGCTGTTATTATAAACTTAATTAAAACTCTTAAAAATAGTGATATTAATCATCCTGATATATTTTTAGCTTTTGTGCCAGATGAAGAAATAGGGCTTTTAGGCTCAAAGCAGCTTAATTTAGATGATTTTAGGACAACTCATCCTTATACTATTGATTGTTGTGAGGTTGGGGAATTAATGTATGAGACATTTAATGCAGCAAGTGCAAAGCTTAATATAATAGGTGTATCAGCACACCCAATGAATGCTTATAAAATAATGCTAAATCCAACTTTATTAGCAAATGAGTTTATAAATCTTTTTGATAGATTGCAAACTCCTGAAAATACTAAAGATAAAGATGGATATATTTGGATAAATGAAATGCACTCAAATCAAAACGAAGCTAGTGTGTGTTTAAATATAAGAGACCACGATAAAACTAAGTTTGAAGAGAAAAAAGAATACATTAAAACTTGCGTTGATTTTATGCAAAATAAATATAAAAAAGCTAGTTTTAAACTAGAAATGAGCGATACTTATTACAATCTAAAAGATGCTTTAAATGATGATAATAAAGATAGTTTAGATAAATTATATAAAGCTTTTGAATTATCAAATATTAAAGCAAATACAATTGCTATGCGTGGTGGGACTGATGGAAGTGCGTTGAGTGTAAAGGGTCTTTTTACCCCGAATTTTTTCACAGGAGCACATAATTTTCATTCAAGATTTGAGTTTTTACCTGTTAAATCACTTGAAAAATCTTATGAAGTAGCACTTAATTTAGTAAAAATATATTCAAACTAGGAATTTTAATTCCTAGTTTTAAATTCTTAAAAGCTATATCCTAAATTAACTCCGTATCTAATACCTTTAGCTATTACATCATTTGTATAACTTGCTTTAATTCCTGCATAAAAGCCGTCTAAATTGCGAGTGAATTTATAACCTAGCATAAGATTTGCTTCATAATTTAGTCTTTTTTGTTGCTCGTTAAATAATTTATCTCTTTTATTATCTAAATAAAATTTTGCAAAAGCACTAGCTTCAACAACTAATCCTTCATCAAAAATATTCATAGTGCTAGCTCCTAATTTGATTAAATTAGTATTAGCTACTAAATTTTTAGTATTAGTTTTGCTTTTGATTTTTTCATGACCTAAGCCACCTAAGATATTAAAGCCTGATTTAACTCCTACATTATTATTAAAAAATCCAATACCACCTAATACATTAACAGCAGTATAAGTGCTTGAAATTTTGCCACTTTCTATATTATTTTTATATTCTGAATCAAAGTCGTGAATGCTTAAATCTGCACCAAAAATAAAATCATTATCATAATTACTAAGTTTATAAGAATTTATAAAAATTCTTCCTTGATAAATACCATTATCGCTTAAATTAAGCCCGTAATCTTTAGCTTTTCCTACCATAAAATCAGCACCTACGAAGTTTTGTGCGTTTAGGCTGATTACACATATTAGTGTTGATAAAATTTTTTTCATATTATCTCCTTTTTAAAAAATGTTAATTCTATATTTGTATTTTTATATTTTAGTAATTTATAAATTATGACAATATATAGGCTTTTTGATATTAGAAATAAGTTGTCCGTTATTATTTTTAGGAATTGTTATAAAACCTATATTATTTATTACAATACATATTGAGTTATTTTGGTCTATATTAGTTGATTTGCTTAGTCTAATAATATATGAATTAGCTTTTATTAGATTATAAGTTTTTGTTTTATTAGTATATGAACTTGAAAATAATTCTCCTAATTCATTTACCATTATTCTATGAGTTTTTTTGTATTTATTATTTAGATTATAAAATACATCAATTTTAGTTATTCCAAAGCTTTTTGTAAGATTTGTCCTTGTTGTAAGCAAATTATCATCTACGCTTATTCCTGCATATCTAGCTCCAATTAGTTTTGTTTTATCAAATAAATCTTTTGCTAATTCATTTGCATCTGGATTTGATGAGCTAGAACCTATGCTATCGCTAAAAATACTATATCCAAATTCTTGATGATTGCATTTGTATTTGTTATATGAAGTTTTTGTATTTGCTACACAATGAAAATATATTTGCCAATATGATTTATCGTAATTTGTCGTATAATCATATACATCGTAATTTAGTGCTAAATCACGAAGTATATAAATATCTTGAGATAAACTCCTAGCTGCTAGGATTAAAGAATTTGAATTGATTTTTGATATTGCTATACTTGAGAGTATTCCAGCTACAACTAAAACTAAAACTAATTCAATTAAAGTAAAGCCACGCTTATTTGCACGCAGCTTTGTCAATATGTACGAATCCAGAATATTTCTCTACATAAATACAAGCTATATCACTACCTTTTGAAATTTCTATTTTAAATCCACTTGGATTTTGATTAAAGTTTAAAGGCTCTCCTAATTCATTAAATATAATAGTATCCGTAGGTGTTAGACCGCTAGCAGGAGTTGTTGTTGGTGTAGTTGGGGTAAATGTTATATTGTATTTTTTAATTTTAAGAATAGCTGTTCTTGTAGCACAATTTTCATTGTTTTCAAAATCACATATTCTTTTATCAGGATTTAAAAAATCTTCAGCATATTCTGCTAAAACAGGCGTACTTCCTTTTGTGTTGTATTCGGTTTTACTAATTTTATAAATCTTATTAGAAGCTATTGTAAAGCGATAATATTTATTATGATAACCATTTGTTCCATCATAAGCGTCATCTCCTAACGCTAGAATTTTTGTATATCTAATATCGTTTGCAATACTTCTAGCAGCATCTATTAATTCACTTGTGTGTATTTTAGAAACAGCAACCGCGCTAAGTATAGCACCAACAACCATAACAACTAATAATTCAATCATAGTAAAAGCTTTTTTCATACTTACATCCATTCTAAAACTTGAGCTAACTCATTAGCTACAAAGCATTTAATACCTTTAAAATTACTTTTATTTGGAATTATAGCATTTTTAAAACCTTGATTTTTTGCTTCATTAAGTCTAATATCAAGGCTGAAAACTTCGCAAATTCCACCATTTAAACTAAGCTCTCCAATAAATACACTCTCATTGCTTAAAACTCTATTTTTAAAGCTAGATATTATAGCAGCTGCAACTGCTAAATCAGCAGCAGTTTCACTAACTTTTATCCCACCGCTAATATTTATAAATACATCATATCTTGCAAGTGGAATTTCTAATTTTCTCTCAAGCAAGGCTAAAATCATATCAAGTCTATTTCTATCAAATCCGGTTGCACTTCTTTTAGGATATGCACTTTCGCATACTAAAGCCTGAACTTCAAGAGTAATTGCTCTGCTACCTTCTAAAATAATAGTTAAAGCACTTCCTGCGTGATTTTTACCTACAAATCTAGTTTTAATATTGTTTGCACTTATAAGTCCATTTTCGCTCATTTGCCAAATGCCTATTTCGCTAGTGCTTCCGAAACGATTTTTAAATCCCCTTAAAATTCTTAATTCCTTACTAGCATCACCTTCAAAATAAAGCACCACATCAACCATATGCTCAAGCACTCTAGGTCCTGCAATTGAGCCTTCTTTAGTGATATGTCCTATTATAAATGTGCTAATATTATTGCTTTTGCTTAGTTTCATTAGCTCAAATGTAAGCTCTCTTACTTGAGTGATTGAACCAGCACATGAACTTATATTTTCTGAATAAATAGTTTGAATACTATCTATAATTAAGACTTCATAATTATTGCTTAAAACTTCATTTTTAATATTTTCAAAACAAAGTTCTGTAAGTAAAAACAAATTATCTTCATTAGCATTTAATCTATTTGCACGAAGTTTTATTTGACTTTTACTCTCTTCAGCACTAACATAAAGGACTTTTTTGCCATTTTTTGCTAAGTTTGCAGCGGTTTTTAAGAGTAAAGTTGATTTTCCAACACCAGGAGAGCCACCTAGTAAAACTAATGAGCCTACAACAAGCCCACCACCTAAAACCAAATCAAGCTCTTTATCATAAGTTGAAAATCTATCAACTTGCTCAATTAAAACTTCTTTAATACTAACTGCTTTATTTGAATTTGGTTTTATTTCGTTTTTTAATACTTCAATTTGAGTTTGATTTAATTCTAAATATGAATTAAATGCCCCACATTCAGGGCATTTGCCTAAAAATCTAATTTGCTGATTACCACAAGCTTGGCATTCATAAAGGCTTGATTTTTTCTTAGCCATTGTTAAAAATTCCGTCTAAAAGAACCTTTAAATATTCATTTGCTTTAAAAGGAGCAATATCATTTGCACCTTCTCCATATCCAAAATATAAAATTGGTAGTTCTAATTCTCTTGCAATTGCAAATAATGAACCACCCTTACTTGTTCCATCAAGTTTGGTAATAATTACTCCATCAAGCTTTACTAAATCATTAAAAACTTTTGCTTGATTAATACCACTATTTCCTTGAGTTGCATCTAGGACTAGAATTTTTCTATGTGGAGCGTTTTCATAAGCACGAGATGAAATTCTTATTATTTTTTCTAGTTCATTTGCTAGATTTTTTTTATTTTCTAATCTTCCTGCTGTATCAATAATCACATTATCATAACCTTTGCTAAGTGCTTTTGTAATGGTATCAAAAGCAACTGCACTTGGGTCATGCCCTTGTTTAGTGCTTACAATATCGCAATTATTCTTACTAGCCCAAAGTTCAAGTTGCATAATTGCACCTGCTCTAAAAGTATCACAAGCTCCTAGTAAAACTTTTTTGCCTTGATTTTTATAAAAATTACTTAATTTTCCTATGGTTGTAGTCTTTCCTACTCCATTTACACCTAATATCAATTCTACAAATGGTTTATCATTAGAATTTGAATTAGGATTTTCATACATAAAATATGAGCTCATTACTCTTTCTAAATCTGCTCTTTCAACTATATCTTTAGGTGGTAAGTAGTATAAAATCTCTTCTACTATTTCATAAGTAATATCAGCATTTACTAGCATTTCTTCTAATAAATCTTTACTTATTTTTTCGTTTTTTGGTTTTACTTGATTTATAGCTTCAAGTGTTTTTGCTAAGCCTTTTTTTAAAAAATCTAACATTATTTCATAACCTTTTGAATATCAATATCAAGCATTTCTTCATAAACTGCACCTAGATAGTTGTTTATGTTTTTACCATTTTGGTCGTATAAAGCAATATATGGAATGCCGTTAATTTCTCCTAAAACTTTTAAAAATGTGTAATTATTATCACCTGTAACAATATCATAGCTAATACCATTATCCTTAATAAATTTAGCTATTTCTTCATCACTTTTATCTTCTAATAAAACACCAATAACTCTTAATCTATCTTTATATTTTAATGCTAAATCATTTAAGTGTGGAATTTCAGCCTTGCAAGGTGGGCACCAAGTAGTAAAGAAATTAAATAATATAATTTTATCATTTGAAGTAAATTCTAAGTCTTTATTATCATTATTAATTCTTTTAATTTCAAAAATCTCATCGCTATTATAAAATTTTAAAGAGAATTTAATTAGTCTATTAAAATCAGGTTCTTTTTTAACTTCAACTTGAGTAATTTGTTCGCTTTCTTCTTCTTTTTTATCTTCTTTCTTATCAAAACAAGCGGTAAAAAACAATAAAGCAACGCTTAGCAATATAGCTTTCATTTTAATTCCTTATGTAATATGCTTATAAATTTTTTAGGTTAGATTATGGATAAAAAGTTAATAAGAGAAAAATTTCATAAAGAAAATTATAAATTTTGTAAAAATTACGGAAGTTTTAGAGCTATTTTAAAAATAATATCTAAAGTTAAAACAAATAAAAAATTAAATCTTTTAATTTATATTGCAAAAGATAAAGAAATAAATTTATATAAATACAAAAGATTTTTATGTAAAAAATTCAATATTTATATTCCAAAAATGCTTAGTGATAATAGTTTGGCTTTTAATAAATTAAGGTTTCCATTAAGTGAAGTTAGATTTAAAATAAAAGAAAGCTCAAGTAAGATTGAAAATATTAAAATTGATATTGCAATTATACCTGTTTTAGGAATTGATAAGGATTTTAGAAGAGTAGGTTTTGGCAAAGGATTTTACGATAGAACTTTTTCTAAAATTGATTATGATTTATTAATTATTTTTATTCAAAATATAAAATCCGTTACTAAAAACAAAATTTGTTTAAAATCGGATATTCAAGGCGATTTTTATATCGCAAATGGTAAAACAATAAAAAGAAAGAGAAGTTATGACATTAGTTGAAATTATATCGTTATTAGCGGTATTTATTCTAGGAGGAGCATTAGGAGTTTTAGTAGCCAAAAGAATACACGAAGCTCATTTTAAAATTCACGAAGAACAAGCAAAAGCAAAAGCAAAAGTGATTGAATATGAAGCTGAAAAAATACTAAGAAATGCTGATAAAGTTCTAGAAAATGCCAAAGCAAGTGAGGGTAAGATTGAGTTGAGTTATAAAAAATCTTATGATGAAAAGATTTTAGAACTTCAAAAAGAACACGATAAGAAAATTCTAGAAATTGAGAAAAAAGAGCAAATTCTAGCAATAAACGAACAAAAATTAGATGAATTTAAAGCAAGTATTGTAAAAAGCGAGCAAGCTGCAAATGAATTGATGGAAGAAGCAAATATACTTAAAAAATCTTGCGAAGCAAAAATGCAAGAATTATTAAGCAGTATTGAAAATATAAGTGGTTTAACTCAAAGCGAAGCAAGAGAATTAGTAATAAATCAAGCTAAAGAAGATGCAAGAGATGAAATCGCTCATATCGTAAGAAAATGCGAAGAAGAAGCAAAATCTCAAGCAAAAGCAAAAGCAGGATATATCCTAGCACAAGCTACTACTAGATTTGCAGGTGAATATGCAAGTGAGAGATTAATTAGCGTAATAAATCTTAAAAGCGATGATTTAAAAGGAAGAATTATAGGTAAAGAAGGAAGAAATATAAAAACACTTGAAATGGTTTTAGGTGTTGATGTAATTATTGATGATACTCCAAACGCAATTATTATTAGCTCATTTAATGTTTTACGCCGTGCAATTGCTAAAAAAGTAATTGATTTGTTAATAGATGATGGAAGAATTCAGCCAGCTAGAATTGAAGAATTACACGAAAGAGTTTCAAAAGAATTTGAAGAAGAAATGTTTAATGAAGGTCAAAATATCATAATGGATTTAGGACTTACAAAAATGGCTCCTGAATTAGTAAAATTAATTGGCCGTTTAAAATATCGTGCAAGTTACGGACAAAACGCATTAGCACATAGCTTAGAAGTTGCACATTTAGCAGGAATTATCGCAGCTGAATGTGGTGGTAATACAAGACTTGCAAGGCGTGCTGGAATTTTACATGATATTGGCAAGGCTTTAACTCACGAATATGAAGGTAGCCATGTTGATTTAGGTGCTATGGTTTGTGAAAGGCACAAAGAGCATCCTGTGGTATTAAACGCTATTTTTGCTCACCATGGGCATGAAGATGCTCTAAGTATTGAAGCTGCTGCAGTTTGCACAGCTGATGTTTTAAGTGCGGCAAGACCAGGTGCTAGAAGAGAAGTTTTAGAAGCGTTTTTAAAGCGTGTTAGTGAGCTTGAAGCTATTGCAAAACAACATTCTCAAGTTAAAAAAGCTTATGCAATTAATGCTGGTCGTGAAATTAGAGTTATTGTAAATGCTAAGCTAATTAATGATGATGAAAGTGTTCTTTTAGCTAAAGAAATAGCTAGTGAAATAACAAGTAGCTTACAATTTCCAGGAGAAATTAAAGTAAATGTTATCCGTGAAACTAGAGCTGTGGAGCTAGCGAAATAATGCAAGAATTTATAGAAAAATTTGTAGAATACGGATATATTTTAGTATTTTTATACTCTTTAGGCGGCGGTATGTTAGCACTGCTTGCCTTAGGAGTGTTTGCAAGTGCTTATAATGTAAATCCTTATATTAGTATTTTAGTAGCTTTTGTGGGTAATTTTTTAGGCTCGTCAGCTTTATTTTATTTTACTAGAGCTAGTAAAAAAGACTTTCAAAAACATCTTGTAAAGCATAAAAGAAAACTAGCTCTTTTAGTAGTTTTATTTAGAAAAAATGGCTTTATTTTTACTTTAGTTTGTAAGTTTGTTTATGGGCTTAAAACCTTAGGTCCAATAGCAGCTGAGATTTCAAAATTAAGCTTTTTTAGATTTAGTATTTATAATTTAATTTCTTGTTTTGTTTGGGCTGTTGTGGTGTTTTATGCTGCGTTTTATTTAGGAGATAGTTTGGCTAAAACTTTTGATGAATATTCATCTTATATGCCAATTATTTTACTTGTTTTATTGATTGTAATTTTCACATATTTAAAAATAAAAGCGAAGAAATGAAAACTAAGAAATTATTAAATATTAGATTTTTTTTAAGAAAGATAATTCATTTTAAAAATCATAAATTCCTAAATCAAATTCTACTAGATTATCCGAAATTATCTAATAAATTTAGCGAGAATTTAAAATATCACAATGATATGTTATGCAAAAAATACGGGGCTACTAATTTTACTTTTGAATATTCAAATGAATGTTTTAAAAGGGATTTAGAAATTATTACAAATAGATTTTCGGATATTTTAAGTAATGATGAGATTATTTTTAATGAATTTGATTTAAAAATTACGCTTAGCTCAAATCCTAAAGTAATTAGCGAAGGACTTTTTACAATTCATTTGCATTATAAAAATGAGCTTTTATATTCTTTAAGTTTTGTTTTATTAAATGATGCTTTATTAATCACGGCCTTACAGGGTAATTTAAATACTAAAGATGAGATAAAAGAATTTACTAAAGTTTATTTTGGTTTAAGACCGCTTAATTTTATTATATTTTTTGCTTTTATTTTTGCTGAGTTTTTAGGTATAAATAAAGTTTGCGGAGTAAAGGATAGATTTTTAGTATCAAGATTTAAACGCAATAGAAAAAGAGATGGAAGAGTATTTGTAATACCAAATTATGATGAAATATGGCAAGAAAATACAAAAATTATTAAAGAAGAAAAATCATTTTATGTATTAGAATATTTGCAAAAAGATTTAGAAGAAATACCATCAAAAAAACGCTCAATGTATAAAAAAAGATTTGAGTTCTTAAAAACGATTAAATTGTAAGCAATAATTATTCCTAACTAGCTAAAATGCTCTTTATGAGAGTAGATAAATTTTTAAATGCAGTAAATATCACAAAACGCCGTTCAATTTCACTTGATATGTGTAAAAACGGCGTAATTTGTATAAATGGAAATGTTGTTAAACCTAGTAAAGAAGTAAAAGTTGGCGATATTATAAGTCTAAATCTTTTAAACGAGCAAATCAGATTTAAGGTATTAGCTTTACCTACAACTAAAAATGTAGCTAAAGCAAAATCAAATGAATATGTGGAAAAACTAGATGATAATCAAGGCTAATTTAGATAATTTAGATTTAGTGGTAAATGAGTTTGGTGATAATGGGATTTATTTATTACAAGGCGATTTAGCTAGTGGCAAGACTACTTTAGTAAATAAAATAGCAAATAAAAAATTAAATCAAAAAGCAATTTCTCCAACTTTTAGTGTATTAAATACTTATAAAAACGATACTAATACGATTTATCATTATGATATTTATCAAAAAGGAACAAAAGCTTTTATAGAAAATGGTTTGTTTGAGAATTTGTTTAATGATGGTCTTCATTTAATTGAATGGGCTGATGATGATTTTATAAAAATATTAGAGCAATTTGCACTTGAATACAAGATTGTAAAAATTAGCACTAATAATGAAGGTAGGCTTTATGAGTTTAGTTAATTTAAAAGCGTGTGGTCTAAAAAAAAGTATAAAAAATATAGAAATTATAAAAAATGTAGATATTAGTATGGATAATTCTCAAATAGTAGGATTATTTGGAAGTAATGGTGCAGGAAAAACTACTACATTTTATATGATTTGCGGACTTGTTAGTCCTAGTGCTGGGGATATTTTTTTAGATGATTTAAATATTACTAACGAGCCACTTCATAAACGCGCAATTCTAGGCATTGGTTATTTACCACAAGATTCAAGTGTTTTAAAAGATTTAAGTGTTTGGGAAAATATGCAAATTGCAGCAGAACTTAAAGGGCTTAAAAATATAGATGAATTAATAGAAGAAAAATTAAATCTTTTAAAGATTTATGATAGAAAAGACCGCCTTGCAAAAAGTCTTAGCGGTGGGGAGCGTCGTAGATTAGAAATAGCTAGAGCTTTAGTTTTAGAGCCTAAGTTTTTATTACTTGATGAGCCTTTTGCTGGGGTTGATCCAAAAAGTATTAATGATGTTCAAAGCATTATTAAGGATTTAAAAGATTTAAATATAGGCGTATTAATTACTGACCATAATGTCCGTGAAACCCTTAGAATTTGTGATAAAGCTTATGTTTTAGATAGTGGCAGTATTTTAGCTAGTGGAAGTGCTAAAGAAATTGCAAATAATGAAATAGTAAAAAGCAAATATTTAGGTAAAAACTTTTCTTTATAATGTTAAAAGTCCGTCAGCAAGTAAGCCAAAAGCCAAAATTATCTCAAACCCTTAGAAGCTGGTTGCCACTGCTTCAAGCTAGTAGTGATGATTTAGAAGATGAAGTAAATAATCTAGCAAAAGATAATCCTTGCATAAAAATTAGCTCAAAAAAAGAAATAAATGATAAAAAATCTAACAAAAGTATAAGACAATTATATTCTAAAGGCGGTGGTTTGATTGAAGAATTAAATATCGCTAAAAAAAGCATATATGATGATTTAGAATTACAGCTTAATAAGACTTTATTTCCTACTCAAAAATCTCAAGAAATTGCAAGAATTATTATAAGTTGCCTTGATGAGAATGGATATTTTGTATATGATGAAAATATTTGTTTAGGATATTTATTAGAAGATATAGAAAAAGTTAGAAAGAGATTTTGCTACCTTGAGCCTTTAGGAGTTGGTGCGATTAATTATATTGAAGCTTTAGAGTTTTGCTTATTGAATGCGAATTTAGAAAATGAATTATTTTTATTATGTAAAAAGCTTATAAATGATTTGGATAATTTATCAAAATATACTAAAAATCCTTTATATAAAGACGCAATAAGAATTATAAAAAGCTTTAATCTACCGCCTTTTATTGATGATTTAGAAGATAGCAAAGAGATTATTCCTGATATTTATATTTTAAATGAGAATGGAAAATTAGAAATAATTATCAATGATGATTATTATCCGCAGATTGAAATTCAAGACTATAAAGAGTTAAAAGAACAAGTAAAAAATGCTAAAAATTTAGTAGATGCTTTAGAGATGAGAAAGGCGACTTTAAAAAAACTCGCCTTAATGATAGTTGAATATCAATATGATTATTTTTTAGGTGGAGATATTAAGCCATTAAAAATGCAGGATTTAGCAACTGAACTTGATAGAAATACTAGCACAATTAGCCGTGCAATAGCTAATAAATACATTAGCTCAAATCGTGGGATAATAGCTATTAAAGACTTTTTTGCAGCAGAATTAAACGATGGCACAAGTAATAAAACCATCAAAGAATTTGTAAGCGAATTAATCAAAAATGAAAATCACTTAAAACCTTTAAGCGATCAATTAATTTTAGAAAAAATAGAAAAAGAATTTAATGTAAAAATAGTAAGAAGAACTATCACAAAATATAGAAAATTACTAGATATTCCAAGCTCAAGCGAGAGAAAAAAATTATATTCATTAAGGTAGAAAAATGACTTATTTAGAACTAAAAGAAAAATATAAAGATATAAGAATTATAGCGGTTAGTAAATACACAACAGATGAGAAAATAATGGCTTTACATAAATTAGGGCAAATTGAATTTGGTGAAAACAAAGTGCAGGATTTAGCTAGAAAAAAGGCTGAATTATCAAGTGATATTAACTGGCATTTCATAGGAAATTTGCAAAAAAACAAAGCTAATTTACTTATAAAAACAAAGCCTGTTATGTGGCAAAGTTGCATTAATTTAGACCTTGCAAAATATGTTGATGCTAGACTTGATTATGAGCTAGATACATTGCTTGAGATAAATGTGGCTAACGAAGATAGCAAGGCTGGTATTAATCCAAGTAAAGCGATTGATGAGTATTTAGCGATTAAACAAAATTGTAAATTCATAAAGCCTGTAGGAGTTATGTGTATAGGTGCTATGAGCGATGATATTAAGCAAATTATTAAGAGTTTTGATTTGTGTTATAAGATTTATGATGAGCTTAAAAAAGATGGAGCTAAGATTTGCTCTATGGGTATGAGTAGTGATTATGAAATAGCTATTAAAAGTGGAGCAAATATGATACGCTTAGGCAGTGTACTGTTTAAATAATGAAATAAATTTTCATTTTATAAGATAAGTTTTTATAGTTTTAGTTATCTTAATTTTTATATAAAATATTATTAAATAATAAGAGCTATTTTAAGATATTATTTTTTTAATTTTATATAAAGTTTTGATTTTAAATTCCAAAATCTTTAATATCGTAAATATTGTTTATTACAAATACAAAATAAAATATATATAAGTTCTAAAATATCTTTATATTTAAAATATTGAAATTAACAATATAATATTAATTTGCTTTTTATTTTAAAGTATTATCTCCTATTTTAAATTCTTAAAATGTATTGAATTTAAAATAGGAATTGAGTTTATATTTTTAACTCCCATTCATAAGCGCTTTTGCAAATTAATTCAAGGTTGTCGTTACTATATTTCCAATCTGTTAAAGAAGTTATTTTTTTATTAGATGCTACAAGTGAGCTAGGATCTCCTGTGCGTCTATCTGCCATTTCTACTTTAAAATCATTACCACTGATTTTTTTCATAATATCAATTACTTCTTTTACGCTAGTTCCTTTTGAGTACCCAACATTAAAGGCTTGACTTGTTTTTTGGTTTTTTAAATATTTTAATGCTTCAATATGTGCGATAGCCAAGTCATCAACGTGTATATAATCCCTTACGCAAGTTCCATCAGGGGTATTATAATCATTACCATATAAATACATTTTATCTCTTTTATTAGCAGCACATTCAGCAGCTATTTTTATAAGCAAGCTAGATTTACTAAATTGACCTAAAGGTGCAATTAGGCTTGCTCCTGCAACATTAAAGTATCTTAATGCTATGAAATTAAATTCTTTCTTAGCATTTGATAAATCATTTAATATATATTCGCCTATTAGTTTTGTTAAACCATAAGGATTTATAGGATTTTTTGGAGTATCTTCTGTGATTAATTCATTAGTTTTTGGTTCTCCATAAGTTGCAGCAGAACTTGAGAAAATAAAATTATTAATATCGTATTTTTCACAAATTTTTAATAAATTAATCATATTTGATACATTATTATCATGATATTTTAATGGATTTTGCGTGCTTTCAAATACGCTAGTATTAGCTGCAAAATGCACTACACAATCTATTTTATTATTGGTTACTATTTGTTCTATTAGTTCTAAATTTCCAAAATTTCCTTCGTAGAATTTAAAATTATCAAATTTATTTAACACTTCTAAAGCCCTTGCATTTCCAGTGCTAATATTATCAATACCTATAACTTTATAATTATTCTTTAAAAAATGATAACTTGTAATTGAGCCAATATAACCTGCTGCGCCTGTAATTAAAATCATTCTTCATTCCTTTCTAAATGTATTATTTCATCAAGCACGACTGTTGCGTATGAGCCTTTTTGTAGGCTAAATTCAAGGCTAAGTTGTGCTAATTCTTCATTATAGTTAATTTTTTCATCATTTGTGTAAGTCCATAAATATCTTCTTGAACCATTTTGAGTTTTTAATAAATCAAAATAATCTTTATATATGCTATTTTCAATTTCGCCTAAAAAACCTTCATTTAATTTAGGTTTATTTCCTAGTATCAATCCAGAAGGGCTAATATCTCTTGCTAAAAATCTTTTTAAACCATTTTCTAAATTCTCATTAAATACCTTGCCGTAAGGATAATGCTCATATATTTCATTATCAAATAATTTAAAAAATTGCTCTTGTTTTTTTAGATTTTCAACTAAAGTTTTATCCTTATAAAGTGCTAATAATTCTTGTTTAGAAAAATCATTGCTAAATCTTGAAATTTCTATTCTTTTTGATAAATATGTATTGAATAATTCGCTTTGAAATGCAGAAATTAAAAAGTTATTTAATTTATTATTTTTAAATTTTAATTCGTTTTTTAATATTTCTAAGCCTGTTTTTGCATTATCATTATCTTTGCCAAAACGCTGATAGCCATAATAATTAGGAAAGCCATTTTCTTTAATATTTGTAAAAATTTGTTCAATCTTTAAGGCGTCAATTTTATTAACTTTTTTTAATCTTATAAAAAATGAATTACCTTTTAAATGTCCGATTTTTAATTTATTATTGTGTAAAAAAGTATCAATAATTTTACATTTTTCATGAGAAAATTTAGCTAATTCTTTCTCGTATTTTTTAGGCATTGAAATGTATTGAAATGTAAGTCCTTGCTTGTCTTTAAGACCTGCGTAACCAAAATCTTTTGCTTTAATTCCTGTTGCTGCACTTAAATCTTTTAAAAGTTCATTTGTGCTTAAATCTTTCTTTTGTATATGTAAAATCAAATGCTCTCCAGAGCCACTAAATTCGTATAATGGTATTTCACGCACTACGAAATCGCTAGAATTTTTTGAAAAATAAACATTGATTTTTGAATGAGTGTTTGCTCTTAAATACATATTAAATCCTTTTAATAATTTATAACATTTTTTTGATATAAATTAGTAAAAAAGGAATTTTGTTATGAGAAGTTTTATTTTAAGAGTATTTAGATTTGATGCTAGTAGAGATTATGAGTTTTACTATAAGCCATATGAGATTAATTTAAAAGACATTAACGATAGTTCTACACTTTACGATGTTTTAGGGTTAGTAAAACAACAAGATAGATATTTTAATATGCCAGATTGTAATGAATTTGTAAGGATTGAAAATAAAGTTTTATCACTTAATACAAACATAAATGAACTTATTAAAAAATTTGGAAATGATTTTTGTGTAAGTGCAATTGATTTAAAAAGAGCAAAGCTTGATTTAATGTGTGATGATAGTGATTTTATAAAAGTTTTTGATTATTTTAAAAATATTTGCAATGCAGATGATTATAAAGATTATTTAACTTATAAATTTTTATATTATGCAAGTGATATTCGTGAATATAATGATGAATTTTTAGGTGATAGTGCATTTGTGTTTGCAAATAAATTATTAGAAAAATATCCTAATAAAAGAAAAGATATTTTAGATATTGTTTTTGATAAGGAAAAAGGAATTGAGTATAGTGTAAGCTTAAAACCATTCTTATATAGTGATTATGAAAAATATGAAGAAATTAAAAATTCTTTAAAACATCAAAAGGAGATTAGATGATAACTTTAATAAATGATGATTTTAATTTTTCTAATTTATTAAAAGGTGATTATAGAAAAACCTATGTAAAAACACCTAGTTTTATGAGTGAATATAAAGCAGATGAATATAAAAAAGAATTTGATTCTTGTTTAGGAGAGATGAATTTAATCTGCGATACTAGTATTTTAGATTATGCAAAGAAAAATTATAAAAACGCTTCATGTATTATTCAAGATTTACAAAATATAGAAATTAAAAACGATTTTAATGGTTTTAATGTAGCTGTTTATCGTGGTTTTACCATTGATTTATTTTTACATTTTTTAAAAAAGACTAAGGCAAAATTAATAAATTACGAAACTCAAGAATTTGAAAATGGTTTTAGATTTTTAGATTTTGATAAACAAGTAGCATATAAAAAAGCAGCTAAGATAGTTTTAGATGCTTATGATAGCGGTGCTGATTTTTTAGTGGTTGGCGATAGTTTAAGCTTTAAAATGTTTGATACTTTAAGTGGTGAATTACAAAAAGTATCTAATAGAGATTTTAGTGATTTTTATATTTTACATATGGCTGAGTTTATAAGTTTAGCTAATGGTAATATTCCAGCTAGTCTTAAAGAACATAAATTAAAGGTTAGTTTGGTATGAAAATAGCCATTGCGTGCAAGGATATTTTATTAGAAAAGACTTTAATATTATTTTTACAAGATTATTTAGCAAATAAAAAAGATTGCGATTTTTTAATCACTGATGAAAAATTAATGCACGCAAAAAAACCACAATTTATAATAGGTTTTAATAATGCACATTTAAAATTGCCTTTTAGTAAAGAGCAATTAATTGATGCTTTATATGAGTTTTCAAGCACAATAAATCAAGATGATAATAAGGTTTTAAGTTTTGAAGAAAAACTTGATAAATTACTTAATAAATTTAAATATGATTTACTTCAATTAATGTATGAAAAATAATGTTTTAAGAGTTCAGAGTGGTTTTTTAAAAGGTAAAATTTTAGAAAATCCATCAAAAGATACTACAAGAGCTACAAAAAGTATAGTTAAGTCTTGTGTTTTTAATGTTTTAAGAGATGAATTAAGGGAATATGTTTTTATAGAAGCATTTGGCGGTAGTGCTAGTATGGCGATTGAGGCTATTAGTAATTATGCAAAAAAGGCATTTGCTATTGAGATTGATAAATTAGCGTATAAAAGTGCTTTAAAAAATACAAAAGATTTAAATATAGAAGTTTTAAATGACGATACTTTTAAAGCTTTACCTAATATTATTACTAAATTACAAAATGAAAAAACTATTCTTTATTTAGACCCGCCATTTGATATTAGAGATGGTTTTAGCGATGTATATTTGAAAATCAAGAATTTGTATGAGAATTTAGATTGTGATATTGTCATTATAGAGCATTCTAGCAAGGTTGAATTTGTATCTTTAAAATATACCTTATTTAAGGTAAAAAAATTCGGCAACACAACTCTTAGTTTTTTTACTAGGTCTTAATTTATTTACTTTAGCTTAATAGAATATAGAGCATAATTTTTTTAGTAGGGATACGCAAGCCGAAAGGAAAATTATATATATTTTTATTAGGAGATTTTATGAAAAAGTTTTTATTAGTTTTACTTGCTTTTTCTAGTGTTGCTTTTGCTGCAGAAACTGAAATTGGTAGCGAGTTATTAAAAGCTTGTTCTGTTTTAGCTGCTGGTATTGGCTTAGGTGTTGCTGCACTTGGTGGTGCTATTGGTATGGGTCATGCTGCTGCTGCGACTATTGCAGGAACTGCTAGAAACCCTAGTTTAGGTGGTAAATTATCAACAACTATGTTTATTGCTATTGCGTTAATTGAAGCACAAGTAATTTATGCTCTAGTTATTGGATTAGTATTATTATACGCTAACCCATTTTTAGGATAATTTTAGGCTACTTTTGTAGCCTTTTTTGCGTTTATGGTGGAATTGGTAGACACGCTATCTTGAGGGGGTAGTGCCAACAGGTGTGCGAGTTCAAGTCTCGCTAAACGCACCATGAAAAATAATATTATAAAAGGATTTTGAAGTGAAATTATTAGTAGTAGATGATAGCTCTACAATGAGAAGAATTATTAAAAATACTTTACAAAGATTAGGTCATGAGGATGTTTTAGAAGCTGAACATGGCGTGGAAGCTTGGGGATTGTTGTGTGCAAATAGCGATATTGATGTTTTAATAACAGATTGGAATATGCCTGAAATGAATGGTCTTGAACTTGTTAAAAAAGTAAGAGCTGAAGCTAAATATGCAGATATGCCAATCATTATGGTAACTACTGAAGGTGGTAAAGCAGAAGTTATTACAGCATTAAAAGCTGGTGTTAATAACTATATAGTAAAACCTTTTACTCCACAAGTATTAAAAGAAAAATTAGAAGATGTTTTAGGATAATTATGCGTAATACTTATCAAGAATTAGTTATTAAAACAAATAATTTGGAGTTTATTAGTGATTTTGTATTTGCGTTTGATGTTGATGCAATTGAAGAAAAAAATGATGAATTAATTGTAAGAAGTGATAATAATCTTGATGATTTAGTTTTTGCATTAAGCGAGTTAAAACAAAAACTTAATGATGCTAATTTAAATATTAATCTTACTTATGAACTTTGTGAAAAAGAGAATAAGGATTGGATTAATGAATATAAGAAAAATATAAAGCCAATTTTAATAGATAATATATATATACATACTACTTGGCAAGAGCCTAAAGCAGGCTATGTAAATCTAAAAATAGACCCAGCTTTAGCTTTTGGCTCAGGTCATCATGAAAGCACAAATTCTTGTGTAGAATTTTTGCAAAAATATTATAAGGGTTGTAAAACAGGCCTTGATGTAGGATGTGGTAGTGGAATTTTATCTTTAGTTATGGCTAATTATGGCATTAGTGTTGATTCTTGTGATACTGATGAATTAGCAATTATGAGTACTAAAAATAATTTTGAGTTAAATAATCTTAAAATTAATAATATTTGGCAAGGTTCTTGCGATAAAGCCAAAAAGAAATATGATTTAGTAGTAGCAAATATAATTGCCGATGTGATATTAATTATTAAAAGTGATTTGATAAAAAGTCTTAATGAGAACGGAGTTTTAATTCTTTCTGGTATTTTAAATACTTATTCTGAAAGGATTAAAAGTCAATTTTCTTCACTAACTTTAGTTGATGAGAAAATAAAAGGAGATTGGCTAACTTTAGTTTATAAGGTGAAAAATGAATAATAATGAAAATAAGAATTCTAATAAAAATCCAATAGTTATATTTTTAATTTTTTCACTATTGGTATTTGGTGGGTTTTCTTTATTTTTTGAAGAAGGTGGAATAGCTGATAATGGAAATAAAATAAGTTATTCTGACTTTAAGAAAAAAATAGAGACAGGTGAAATAACAAAAGTTCAAATAGGACAAACTCAAATAAAAGGTAGCGGTCTTAACTCTAGTTATACTGCAAACTTAGTAAGAGATTCAAATCTTACTACTTTACTTGATAGTAAAAATGTAAATTACACATCTTATTCTGAAAATAACTTTTTATCTAATTTATTATTTACTTGGATAATTCCAATTTTTATATTTTTTGCTATTTGGGGATTTATTACAAATAGAATGCAAAAGAAAATGGGTGGCGGAATTTTAGGAATTGGAAACTCAAAAAAATTAGTAAACTCTGAAAAACCAAAAGTAAAATTTGATGATGTAGCAGGTGTTGAAGAAGCAAAAGAAGAAGTAAAGGAAATAGTAGATTTTCTAAAATACCCAGAAAGATATATTAAATTAGGTGCTAAAATTCCAAAAGGTTTATTATTGGTTGGACCTCCAGGCACAGGTAAAACTCTTTTAGCAAAAGCAGTTGCAGGTGAAGCTGATGTTCCATTTTTTAGTGTTTCGGGTTCAAGTTTTATAGAAATGTTTGTAGGTGTTGGTGCTAGCCGCGTTAGAGATTTATTTGAAAACGCTAAAAAAGAAGCTCCGGCAATTATTTTTATAGATGAAATTGATGCTATTGGTAAATCTCGTGCAGCAGGTTCACATATGGGCGGGCACGATGAAAGGGAACAAACTTTAAATCAGCTTTTAGCTGAAATGGATGGGTTTGGTTCAGAAAGCCCTGTAATTGTATTAGCGGCTACAAATAGACCTGAAGTGCTAGATGCAGCATTACTTAGACCGGGTCGTTTTGATAGACAAGTTTTAGTTGATAAGCCAGATTTTAAAGGAAGATGCGATATTTTAAGCGTTCATATGAAAGATGTAAAAATTGCTAAAGAAGTTAAAGTTGAAGATATTGCAAGACTTACGGCAGGACTTGCTGGGGCTGATTTGGCAAATATAATAAATGAAGCTGCATTACTTGCAGGAAGAAATAATAAAAAAGAAGTAGAGCAAGGCGATTTAACTGAAGCAGTTGAAAGAGCTATTGCAGGACTTGAGAAAAAATCAAGAAGAATAAGTGATAAAGAGAAAAAAATTGTAACATATCATGAGTGTGGACATGCTTTAATAGCAGAGACAACTAAAGGTGCTAAAAAAGTTACAAAAGTTTCTGTTATTCCTAGAGGTTTAGCAGCGCTTGGTTATACTTTAAATACTCCTGAAGAAAATAAATTCTTAATGCAAAAACATGAGTTGATTGCAGAAGTTGATGTTCTTTTAGGTGGTCGTGCAGCTGAGCATGTATTTATTAAAGAGATTTCAACAGGTGCTAGTAATGATTTAGAAAGAGCAACCGATATTATAAAAGCAATGGTTTCTATGTATGGTATGAGTGATATTGCTGGGCTTATGGTTTTAGAAAAACAAAGAAATCAATTCTTAGGTGGTGGTCAAACTATCAAGGATTATTCAGATGATATGGCTCATAAATTAGATGAATATGTTAAAAACTTACTTGATGAGAGATTTAAATCTGTTGTTGCTACTTTAGAACAATATAGTGGAGCAATTGAAACAATGGTTGAAAAACTTTATGAAAAAGAAGTAATAGAAGGTAGTGAAGTAAGAGAAATAATTAAAAATTATGAAATAGAAAATAATTTTGAAACTAGATTAAGTGAGATAGAAAAATGAATTTAATAGCAAATTGTGGAAAAAAGATAATATTAATTGCTTGGATAATATTTATATTATTTACTTTAATATTTTCTTTTTCTTGTTTGTTATTTTTAATTTTAGTATTACTACATTTATTTTATAAAAGGGTTGAGAGAGAAATCACTGATTATGATAATAATACTATAGTAAGTCCAATTGATGCAAAGGTAGTTGGAATATATGTTGATGAAGATAATAAAAATATAGTATTAACTTTAGAAAAAAATTATTTTAGCTTATTTTTAAATTCTTCAGAAGTTAGAAGTGTGATAAAGTCTGAAGATATTTATAAAAAGCAATTTAATGGTTTAAAATATAATGATAATTTTTATTCTAATGCTACTGAAATAGTATTCAATAAAGATATTTCATTAATTTTAAAACCTGCTAAGTATTGTGTAAATTCTTTTTATGACATAAAAAAAGCTTTTAAAGGTCAAAGAATTGGATTTTTTTCAACAGGATTAGTTGATATAAAATTACCATATAATTGCACTTTATTAGTTGGAATGCACGATAAAATCTTAGCTAATGCAGATATTGCAAAGATTGGAGAATAAAATGGAAAAAAATTCTCATAAATTAGCTTATATTTTACCTAATTTATTTACAGCAGCATCTATATTTTTAGGCGTTTTAAGTATTTTAGCGTCTATTAAAGGCGATTATGATAAAGCTATGATTTTAATTATAGTAAGTTTGATTTGTGATGGCCTTGATGGTCGTGTGGCAAGACTTACAAATACAGCTTCAAAATTTGGAGTAGAATTTGATAGTTTAGCTGATATTATTGCTTTTGGAGTTGCACCTGCGGTACTATTTTATTTTAATTTAGGTCAAGAGTATGGAAGACTTGGTTCTCTTGCTATGGCTGTTTTTATAATATTTGGTGCAATTCGCTTGGCTAGATTTAATGTTACAACAGGCACATATGACCCAAGAGTTTTTATAGGTCTTCCAATTCCAACAGCTGCGGTTGTTTTAGGTATTTGGGTTGTGTTTTATAAGCACCATTTTGATAATAATTCATTTATAGAAATTTTTATTATATTTCTTACGTTTTTATTGTCGTTTTTGATGGTGAGTAATGTAAGGTATCCAAGTTTTAAAAAGATAGAATTTCAAAAAGCAAATATTTTAAAAGCTTTAGTGATTTTAATTTTTATTTGTTCTCTTATATATTTACGCCCTTTAGAGATTTTTACCTTAATAATGAGCGCTTATGTTATTTATGGTTTATCAAGAGCGATTTATAATTTATATATAAAAAAGATTAAAAAAGTAGGATAAATATGTTGGATAATAGTAGCGTAGCAGTATTTATAGATGCAGAAAACATACCTGCTAAATATGCTAGAGAAATATTTGACTACGCTTCTAATTATGGAAATGTTATTATTAAAAGAATATATGCTGATTGGAGTAAAGAAAATATTCAAAATTGGCGTGAAAAAATATTTGATTATGGCATTATTGCAATGCAGCAATTTTCTACTTCATCGGGTAAAAACTCATCTGATATGTATCTTACAACCGAAGCTTTAAGCATATTTTATGAAAAACAAATAGATGTTTTTGTTATAGTTTCAGGTGATAGTGATTATACGAGTTTGGCTCAAAAATTAAGAGAAAACAAAAAATTAGTAATTGGAATAGGGACTAATAAATCTTTAAAATCATATGTAAATTCATTTAATGAGTTTTTTTATTTGGATAATGAAAAAGTTAAAAGTAGTGATAAAGACAGATTAAAAGCAATTCCAAAAGAGCAATTAAAAGAATTAGAACAAATAATAGATAATTTAATTGATGAAAAAACTAGAGCAGAATATGCAGTAATAAATACATATATGCAGAAAAAATATTCTGATTTTCATGCTAAAAATTATGGTTTTAGTAGTTTTAGACAATTAATTGAGAATTTTATTTTAAAACATAAGGAATATCAAGAAAAAGTATCTGATGATAGATGTACTTATTATCTTGTGAAAAATTCTACACTCCTTCGCCCAAACAAGGGCGATATAGACTAAAAATTTATTAATAATACATATACTAACAATACATTAAATTAAAGGAAAGAAAAAATGAGTGAAAGAATTATAATATTTGATACAACTTTAAGAGATGGTGAGCAAAGTCCAGGTGCTTCAATGAATACAGAAGAAAAAATCCAAATTGCTTTAGCGCTTGAGCGTTTGGGTGTTGATGTTATGGAAGTAGGGTTTGCAGCATCTAGTCCAGGAGATTACGAAGCGATTAATAAAATTGCACAAATTATTAAAAACTCAAGCGTTTGTTCTCTTGCAAGATGTGTAGAAAACGACATTATTCAAGCAGGTAAAGCACTTGAGCCAGCAGCTAAAAAACGCATTCATACTTTTATTGCGACAAGTCCAATTCATATGGAATACAAGCTTAAAAAAACTCCAGCAGAAGTTCTAGCAACTGCAGTTAAGAATGTAAAATTAGCTAAGAGTTTATGCGATGATGTTGAGTTTTCTTGTGAAGACGCTTTAAGAAGTGATGTAAATTTTTTAAAAGAAATGGCTGATGCAGTTTATGAAGCAGGTGCAAGGACATTTAATATCCCTGATACGGTTGGATATAGATTACCTGATGAGATTTATAAGGTATTTAAAGAAATTAGCGATTATACAAAAGGAAGACTTATAGTATCAGCACACAATCACAATGATTTAGGTTTAGCTACTGCAAACACACTTGCTGCTATTAAAGGTGGTGCTAGACAAATTGAAGTAACTCTAAATGGCTTAGGTGAGCGTGCAGGAAATGCTGCTTTAGAAGAAGTTGTGATGGCTTTAAAGGTTAGAGCTGATGAATTAGGCGAGTTTTATACCACAATTAATCATAAAGAAATTTATCCATCAAGTAGATTATTGTCAAATATAATCGGTGTAAATCCACAACCAAATAAAGCAATAGTAGGTAAAAATGCCTTTTCTCACGAAAGCGGAATTCATCAAGATGGCGTGTTAAAACACCCTGAAACTTATGAGATTATGAAAGCTAGTGATATAGGATTAGTTCAAGATAATTTAGTTTTAGGAAAACATAGTGGAAGAGCAGCGTTTAATGATAAATTAAAATCTCTTGGCTTTACATTAGATACTGATGAGTTAAATCGTGCATTTGCAGAGTTTAAAGACCTTTGCGATAAGAAAAAAGAAGTATTTGATGAGGATTTAATAGCAATAGTGGCTGCTGATAAGATTAAAATAGAAGAGAAATTTAAGCTTATAAATCTTCAAGTAAGCGATTGTTCATCAGCACTTGCGACTGCTGCTGTTACTATGGAGTGCGATGGAGAAATATTTAGCGAAGCTGCTATTGGAGATGGTGTAATTGATGCGGTATTTAAAGTAATTGATAGAGCTAGCAAGGTAAATGGTAGCTTACTTGATTATAAGGTTGATGCGGTTAGTAAAGGTAAAGATGCTTTAGCTCAAGTTAGTGTAAAAGTTAGCTTTGAAGGTCAGCGTGCAATCATTGGTCACGGGCTTGACCTTGATACTATGAAAGCTAGTGCTAAGGCATATTTAGGTGCATTAAATAGCTATATTTCAATGAATAAATGATGAAAAAAGTTATAGAATTTGTAACAGAATTTAATAAGTTTGCTAAGGATAATTCCTTAGCACTTATAGAATTAGAACAAGCAAATTTCATAGCTAGTTCAAAAGACACTTTAAATCTTAGTAATATTGTAAAAAATATTATTTCTATTAAATTTTATAACCTTTATAAAGGAATAATTTTTTCTGATTTAGATTTATTTGTAGATAGAATACAAATATCACAATTTAGCCTAATTGATAAAAAACATATGTTGCTTTTATTAATAGCTAGTAGAAGTGAAAAATACGCTCAAACTCTAACCAGTAGTTTAAGAGAAGATGAAAGAAAATTTCTTAATACTTATCTTAAAAAAACTAAGGAATTTGTAAATTATGTATTGGATAAAAACAATAAAGACGAAATAGCTTTATTTTTATATGATTTAAATTCTTTTAGAAAATACTTAAAAAAAGATGAATTTTTAATGCCTACGAAAATTTCTAATGCTTTTAATTGGGTTAAAAAAATTGATGATAAAAATATTTTAGATGAATTAGAAAATAGTAAAAAATCATTATTTTTATCAAGAAGAAAATATTATGATAAATTAAATATATATGAAGATGTTGTGAAAGATTATAAAAAATATGAAAAAAAATTAGATTTAATTATTAAAGAGTTTAAATCAAATTCTAATTTATAAATTAAGTAAAATTCAAATATACTAAAAGTTCTTTATTATTATGATTTTTTATACTAAAAGTATTGCCTAATGCTTCGTTTAAAGTCCCACTATTTAGATATTTAAAATTAAAATTATTTAGCTCATATTTAAGGTTTTGTGAGCTAAATTTAGCTCTTTTATCAAGGCAAAATAATGATATTTGCTGACCTTTATAAGAATTAGCAGTAAAATCAGTATTTTTTATAAAAAATTCCCCGTAATTTGTGATTAGTTTTAGATTTATTGTCTTATTAAAGCGATTTTTTAATTTAAAATATTGAAACAATAAAGCTATATTTGCTATAAAATGATCATCTCTTTTGCCCCCAGCACCAAGGATAAAAATATCACTAAAATCCATTGATAAAGCGTATTTATAGGCTTTTGTTAAATCATTTGTGCTTTGATTTTTGACTTTAATTATTTTTGCTTTTGTTTTTAGATTTTGAAAACTATCTAAATCCCCAATAATTACATTAGGCTCATAATTATTAGCCAAAAGCAAATTAGCAGCCCCATCACAAGCTATTAAAAAATCAGCATTTTTTAGATAATTTAAGGTTATTTTATTGGTGCAAAACTCCCCATTAGCCATAATCACGCAAGTCATTTTAAATCCTTTTTCCAAGAAAATAAGTAAATAATACCTAAGATAAAAAATAAAATCATAAGCATTAATACAGCTAAATTAGAACTATCTTCAATGTAAAGAATAGTCCAAATATAAATAGAAGCAATGTTTGAAATACTTATATAAATATAATGATTTATTATTTTTTTTAGACTTAAAATAGTTGCTATAAGCCCACTTGAGAATATAAAGCTTTCAAGATAAATAAATCTTGATTCTAAATTCTGTAAATAAAAAGAATAAAAATAAGCAATAATAAAAATTGCTATATAAATTAATATAAAATTTTTCAAGCTTAAAGTCTTAATTAAAGTATTTTTATTCCAATAAAAATAGCCATAAATCATCATAGGAAAATAGCATAATAAATACAAAAATACTTCTCCAAAAAGTCTATTTATATAAGCAATATAAGCATAAATTAAAGCATTAAATACACCTACAATAAAGCATAATTTATTTTTTACTCCCATTAATAATACATATAAAATTCCAGTAAAAAGGGCAAAAAAGTTTAAAACATTCGAATTGGTAAAATAAGCAAAAGCTAAACTAAAAATAAGCGAAGTTAAAAATAATCTCATAATATCTCCTTAATCAGCATTACCTGTCCAAGTTCAATGGGTTTAATCTCAGCTAAAAGCACCCCAAAAAAATCTTATTATAATTATAAAAATTAATAATCTTATTAATCAATTTGTTTTATAATCACAGCTTTTAATTTACACCAATTTGGAGGTCAAAATGGCTTTGGATTCGGCAAGAAAAGCTGAAATTATCAGCAAATATGCAAGATTTGGTGGCGACACAGGTTCGTCTGAAGTTCAAATTGCTTTACTTACAGAAAGAATTGCAATATTAACAGAACACTTAAAAGTATTTAAAAAAGACTTTTCATCAAGACTAGGACTACTTAAATTAGTTGGTCAAAGAAAAAGACTTTTAAAATATTTAAAAGCTACAAAATACGATGTTTATGTTAAATTAATTAACGAATTAAACATTAGAGATAAATAATTCTTAGCCCCTTTTTGGGGCAAAATACTATGATTTTATACGATAATTTAGAAGAAATTACCTACCTTGAAAAACTAGCAAATTATCTAAGCTCTAAAGATATTGAGCTTGTTTTAACCAATAATGATGAAATGCAAGAAATCAATAAAAATACAAGAAATATTGATAAAACTACTGATGTTTTAAGTTTTCCACACGATAATTCTTTTTTAGATACTAATTTTTTAGGCTCATTAGTTATTAATACCGAACTAGCAAAAACTAAAGCTTGTGAATTAGGGCATAGTTTAGAAGATGAAATATCTTTATTATTTATTCATGGAATGTTACATTTATTAGGGTATGACCACGAAATAGATAATGGCGAAATGAGAGCAAAAGAGATTGAGCTAATAAAAGAATTTAATTTACCAACAAGCCTTATAGTAAGAACTTTAGATTAAATCTTTTTATGTAGAATGATAACTATTTTATTTTTTAAAAGGATATTCTATGGAACAAAATGCTTTAGTTCAATTTTTACCATTAATCGTATTATTTGCGATTTTTTATTTTTTAATTATTCGCCCACAACAAAAACAAGCAAAAGCACATAAAGAAATGCTAAATTCACTTACTAAAGGTGATAAAATAGTTACTAATGGTGGTTTAATTGTTGAAGTTGTAAAAGCTGAAGATGATTATTTAAAAATTAGATTAAATGATGATGTTGTTGCTAAATTAGATAAAAATTTTGTAGCTAGAAAAGTAGAAAACACAAATAATTCGGAAGCAACAAAATAATGCGTAATCAAAAAACAAAAAGTATCACATATCGTTTTTATGTTTTAGTTTTTGTTACACTTTTTGGCATATTTTTAAGTGTGCCAAGCTTTTTTTCTATAAATGGTCCTAAGATTAATTTAGGGCTTGATTTACAAGGCGGACTTCATATGCTTTTAGGTGTAGAAACCAATGAAGCTATAAAGTCTAAAGTAAAATCAATCGCTTCAAGTATTAATTATTCTTTTAATAAAGAAAATATTTTAACTGATGGATTTAAAAGTAATGATGGTGTAATACATTTTGAACTACTAGATAAAGATGATACTGCTAAAGTAGATAAAATAATTAAAGAACTAAAAGGCTTAAAAGTTAGTGTTAATAATTCTTTTTATGAGATTACTTTAACACCTGAAGAAGAAGTTCAAACTGCTAAATTTGCAATAGATCAAGCTGTAGAAACTATTAGAAATAGACTTGATTTATTTGGACTTTCAGAGCCAACTGTTGCTAAACAAGGTGAAGATAAAATCTTGGTTGAAATTCCAGGCGTAAAAACTGCTGAAGATGAGCAAAGAGCTAAAGATTTAATAGCTAAAGCTGCACATTTACAACTGATGGAAGTAGATAGAGCTAAGGCTGATCAAGGCAATATGTTAAGTCCTGAAGAAGCAGCAAGTTATGGAGATATTATTTTACCTGATGTAAAAGATAAAAATATTAAATATGTTTTAAAAGAATTACCTATTTTAGATGGCTCTATGTTAATTGATGCTAGAGTAGGATTTTCTGATAAAACTGCTCAACCTGTTATTAATTTTACACTTAATTCAGAAGGTGCAAAAATATTTGGAGATTTCACAGGTAAAAAAGTAGGTCATCAATTAGCAATAGTTTTAGATGGTAAGGTATATTCAGCTCCTAGAATTAATGAAAGAATAGGTGGTGGTAGCGGACAAATTAGTGGGAATTTCAGTGTTGAAGAAGCACACGATTTAGCTATTGCACTAAGAAGTGGGGCTTTATTAGCACCTGTTAAATTACTTGAAAAAAGAAGCGTAGGACCAAGTTTGGGTGCTGATAGTATCGAGCAAAGTTTAGTTGCACTTTTAGGTGTATTTTTGATGATTGTTGTTTTTATGGGAGTTTATTACGGAATTAGTGGTTTGTTTGCAAATATTGCTCTAATTTCTAATATATTCTTATTAGTAGCAGTAATGGCACTTTTTGGAGCAACGCTTACTCTTCCTGGTATGGCTGGAATTGTTCTAACCGTCGGTATGGCTGTAGATGCGAATGTTATTATTAATGAGCGTATTAGAGAGCTTATAAGAGATGGCGTTAATTTAAGAGATGCTATAAATAATGGTTATCATAACGCAATGAGTGCGATTTTGGATAGTAATCTAACTACTTTAATTACAAGTGCTGCATTATATGCTTATGGAACTGGTGCTATTAAAGGATTTGCTGTTACTATGAGTATAGGAATAATTGCATCTATGATAACAGCAATTATAGGAACTCATGCTTTATTTGATTTGTTTGCTAATAGAATTGAAAAAAGTGGCAATACAAGACTTTGGTTTGGTTATAGGAGAGTGTGATGCAAGTATTTTCTAGTAAAAAAATATATGATTTTATGAGGCTTAGATTTGCATCTATTGGCTTATCTTTTGTTTTAGTTATTGGCTCTATTATTTTATTATTTACACAAGGTCTAAATTACGGAATTGATTTTAGTGGTGGGACTTTAGTTCAGATAAAATATACTAATAAAAATGCTCCTTTAGATGATATTCGTAATATTTTAAATCAAAATGAAGCTTTAAAAGGTGCTAGCGTTACGGAATTTGGAAGTAGTGATGAAGTAGTAATTAGATTTTCAAGTTCAAGTGATAGTTTAGGTAAAGATGTAGGAGATACTATTGTAAAAATGTTATCTTCAACAGGTGATATTGAGCTAAGAAGAGTTGATATTGTTGGACCAAAAGTTGGTGGAGAATTAAGACAAAAAGGTTTAATGGCTATTTTAGTATCTTTTGCACTTATTTTAGTGTATATAGCTATTAGGTTTGAATGGCGTTTTGCTATGGCTGCAATTATTAGTGAAATTCACGATATTGTAATAGTTATTGGAGCGATTTCTCTTTTTCAAATTGATGTTAATCTTGATACCTTAGCAGCTATTTTAACCGTTTTAGGCTATTCACTAAATGATACAATTATTATTTTTGATAGAATTCGTGAAAGCATAAAAGAGAGTAAAAGCACTAATTTAGGCAGTATTATTAACGAAAGCGTATCAGCAACCCTATCAAGAACAACTCTTACATCAGGAACAACACTCTTTACGGTTTTAATTTTGTTTTTTTATGGTGGAGATATGATACACGGCTTTTCTCTTGCTTTAATAGTTGGGGTTATTGCAGGAACTTTAAGTTCAATTTTTGTAGCAAGCCCACTTTTAATGTGGTTTAATTTTAGTGTTAGTAATTATAGAACTAAAGAACTTGATAAAATTAAGAAAAAAGAAGAAAAAGAACGCCTAAGAGCAATGTATGAAAAAGGACAATTATAATGGATTTTGGAAGAGTAATTCATATATTCTTTACATTGATGAGCTTAACTACAACGGCTGGCTTTTTATATTATCAAAGCCCTGTGGCATTATTTATAGCAGCTAGCATTAATTTGGTTTCAACACTTTTAAAAATTGGTGTTAGAAATATTTTAAGCACAGAGATTTTTGCAAGTTCACTTGTAACTGATGTGCATTTAATAATAGCTTTTGTTTTAACTCAAATTTATGGAACTAGTATGAGTGATTTGGTATATAGTATGACAATAGGTGCTGTAATATCAAATATATTTACACTTATTTTAGTATTGATTGAAGCTATTAAAAATAAAGATGAATTTTAAGGACTAATTTATGTACAACGCAAAAGAAGTTGAGAAAAAATGGCAAGAAATTTGGGATAAAGAGAATTATTACGAACCTAGTAATGATTTTAGTAAAGAAAAAAAATATATATTATCAATGTTTCCATACCCAAGTGGTAAAATCCATATGGGACATGTAAGAAACTATGCAATAGGTGATGCTTTAGCAAGACGCTTTAGAACTATGGGCTATAATGTTTTACACCCACTAGGGTTTGATAGTTTTGGTATGCCTGCTGAAAATGCTGCTATAAAATATGGGCTTCATCCTAAAAAATGGACTTATGAAAATATTGATTATATGAAAAAAGAGCTTTATTCTTTAGGTTTTTCGTTTTCTAAGACAAGATTGCTTGCTACAAGTGATGAGATTTATACTAAATTTGAGCAAGAAATTTTTGCAAAAATGTATGAAGCAGGTCTAATTTATACAAAAAAAGCTAATGTAAATTGGTGTGATAATGATAAAACCGTTTTAGCAAACGAACAAGTTGAAGATGGCAAATGCTGGAGATGTGGTCATGAAGTAGAGCAAAAATCTATGAATGGCTATTATGTAAGAATTACAAAATATGCTGAAGAATTATTAAAAGATTTAAAATATTTAGAAGATAAATGGCCAAATCAAGTTTTAACAATGCAAGAAAATTGGATAGGCAAAAGCGATGGATTGGAATTTGAATTAGATGTATCAAGTTCTAATAAAGATTTAGATGGATTAAAATTCAGTGTATTTACAACCCGTGCTGATACGATTTTTGGACTTTCTTATTTTGCTTTAGCACCTGAACATGAAATTACTAAAAAAGTTTTAGAAACTAATTTAATAAGTGAAAATGATAAAGACAAAATTAAAGCTATGCAAAATATGAGTGCTAAAAATAGAGCTCAAAGTGAAAAAGAAGGCGTATTTTTAGGTATTTATGCAATTCATCCAATAACTAAAGAAAAATTACCTGTATGGGTAGCAAATTTCGTTTTAGCTGATTATGGTAGTGGTGCTGTTATGGCAGTTCCAGCTCACGATGAAAGAGATTTTGAGTTTGCTAAAAAATATAATTTAAATATAAAATATGTAATAAATGGCGAAAATAAAAAAGATAATGAACCTTTTACTGAATATGGAATTTTATTTGATAGTGCAGAATTTAGTGGCTTAGATAGTGCTAGTGCTAGAATTGCGATTGCTAAAGAATTTGAAAATAGAAAAATCGGTAAAAGTATAATCAATTATAAATTAAGAGATTGGGGTATATCTCGTCAAAGATATTGGGGAGCTCCTATTCCGATTGTTAAATGCGATACTTGTGGAAGTGTAGTTGAGAATAACTTGCCTGTAGCTTTACCTGAAGATGTAGTAATTGATGGAGAAGGAAATCCACTTGAAAAACACCCTACATTTAAACAATGTAAATGCCCTAAATGTGGAAAAGACGCAATTAGAGAGAGCGATACAATGGATACATTTTTCCAAAGTTCTTGGTATTTTGCAAGATTTGCAAGTAATCCTAGCAATTGGAATACAAAAGCAATTGATGATGAAGCAAAATATTGGATGAATGTAGATCAATATATTGGTGGTATTGAACACGCGATTTTACACTTATTATATGCTAGATTTTTCCAAAAAGCTTTAAGGGATTTAGGATATTTAAATGTAGATGAGCCGTTTGAACGCCTACTTACTCAAGGTATGGTTTTAAAAGATGGTGCTAAGATGAGTAAAAGCAAGGGTAATACGGTTGATCCTGATGATATTATTAAAAATTACGGAGCTGATACTGCAAGACTTTTCATACTTTTTGCTGCACCACCTCAAAAAGAATTAGAATGGAATGATAGTGCGGTTGAAGGTGCTTATAGATTTTTAAATAGACTTTATGATAAGGCTTTAGGGATTAATGTAGTTGATTTTAGTAATATAAATCACGCAAATCTTAGTAAAGATGATAAATTAGCAAGACTTAAAGTATATGAAGCTTTAAAAAAGGCTGATGATGTATTTAATAAAACTTACGCATTTAATACATTAATAGCTGCTTGTATGGAAGGCTTAAATGCTTTAAATAACGCAAGTAGTGATGAAGTTTTAAGTGAAGGTTTTGCAATAATTTTAAGCATACTTGACCCAATTATTCCACATTTAGCAAGTGAGTTAAGTGAGAAATTATTTAATAGAACAAATATTAAAACTTATGAATTAAAAGAAGAAGTATTTGTAAGTGATACAATAAAACTTGGAATTAGTATTAATGGTAAAAATAGAGCAGAGATTGAAGTTGATGCAAATGCTAATCAAGATGAAATTATCAAAATAGCAAAAGATAAAGCAGCTAAATGGCTAGAAGATAAGATTATCGTAAAAGAAATTTATATTCCTAATAAATTAGTAAATATTGTAATTAAATGAAAAAAATACTTTTAAGTTTTACATTATTTTTTTGTGCTTGTGGCTATGCACCTTTGAATGTAGCCACTAGCAAAATGTTAGGCGAAAGTGTCAATGTAATTACTATTATAAATAAGGCTGAACCTAAAGATAGTATTACTTTAAATGATAATTTTACGAATTATGTAGAACATTATATGCATAAAAGTGTTAGTAAAACTGCAGATAGTAAGATTATTTTAAGAATTCTTAGTAGTGAATTTATACCTTTATATTATGATGAATTTGGATACGCTAAGAGCTATAAAGCTATTATTAGATTAGAATTTAATGTAACTTTTCAAGATGAAACAACTAAAAAAATTATAACTTCAGGCGAGCATATTTTTAATACAAATACAATTAGTGTTTTAAGTGATGAGCAAAAAAGTAGAGCTATTAATTTAGCTAGCCAAAAGGCGTTTAACGAATTTGCTTTAAGAATTATTATGTAGTTAATAATTAATTTTGTTTTGTTAGTATTAAGAAAAAATTTTAAAGAGAAAAAATGTCTATTAATATTAATGTGATTGCTAAAGAAACAATTGTAGAACTTACCAAAAGGAACTTATTATTAACTCCTGAAAATTATTCAGAAGTTTTTGATGAGATTGCTAAAAAGTATGGAAGAACAACTCAAAATATTGATAAAATTCAAGGGTATATTTCTAAATTAAATCCCACATTAGCTCAAGATGTAAAAGGAAGAAATGTAAAAAGCTTAGAAGAATTAGTAGTATTTTTAATCTCTAAAGCTAATGGTATAAAAGAAGATAATAGTGATAAAAAGCTCATAATAAACTATAATATAATTTGTAAAAAATTATTAAAAATATTATCAAATTTACCAAATAAATCAACTAAAACTCTTAGTGAAGAAGCTTTAAATAAATTAAATAATTCAAGTCTAAAAACATTAGAAGAATTAAAAAAAGATTGGATTAGGGTAGATGATGATTTATTAGAACTTAATAATAAAATTCAACATTTAGGATTAAACTCAAGAGATGATTTTTTAGAAATTTTAGATGAATTATCTTTAAAAATTGAAAGAAATAATTCTAATGCAGTGTGTGAAAATTTAGCTCCATCTGTGGCTTATTCTTTAACTCCATCAATTGCTAATTATGTAAATGATGAAATCAATCAGTTTTGTGAGAGTATAAATGCAGAACCGCAAATATTAGGCGTAAAGCAAATTACAGAGCAATTTAGAAATCTAGTTAAAAAAAGAATAGATATTGATAGAGCAGAAATTTCAAGTTCAAATAAAGTTTTAAATGATGTTTTAGAGCAAATTAGCGATAAGATTGTAAGTATTCTTAGCATGGCTACAAATTCTCAACAAAAAGTTCAAGAAATTAAAAAAGAAATTGAAAGTATTAAAGCTGAAGATGAAGCTATGCAGACTATTAAAGCAAGATTGATAGCTATAGTTGCTATGTTTGAAAAAGAAATAATAGATTTAAAAGAAAAAACAAAATTAGATGCCGATACTTTAGGTGATCTTAAAATTAAAGTTCAAGGACTAGAGCAAGAAATTAACAAACTAAGAGAAGAAACTCAAGTAGATTTTCTAACTCAACTTGCAAATAAGCGTCAATTAGAAGAACAATTAAAATTAGCCGAAGAATCTTATGAAAGATATAATATAAATTATTCAATAGCATTTTTTGATATTGACCATTTTAAGTTTATAAATGATACCTATGGACACGCAGCAGGAGATACTATACTTGCTAATTTAGGAAATATTATTTTAAATAACATTAGAAAATTAGATTGTGCGGGGAGATATGGTGGGGAAGAATTTATGGTAATTCTTCCACATTCATCAATTGATGATGCAGTAAAATTTGCTGAAAAAATTAGAGTTTTAGTATCAGAGCAAAAGTTTTTATGTAAAGGTAAGACTATTAGTATAAAAGTAAGCGGTGGGGTTAGTGATAGAAGAAGCTATGAGACCCAAGAGCAATTTATTGAAGCTGTTGATAAATTATTATACGCAGCAAAAAATGCAGGTAGAAATAATATAAAAAGTGCAAGTAGAAAATAAACTTTCAAATTATTTAGATAATTTAGCGGAATTTTACGAGAAATTTGACCTTTTTAAGGCTCATAGATTTAAGCATTTGCTAAATTATGATTTTGATACAAAAGTAGTGCAAATTTTAGGCACTAATGGTAAAGGTAGTACGGGAAGATACCTTGCTTTAATGCTTAGTGATAGCGGGTATAAAGTAGGGCATTTTATAAGTCCACATATATTCTCTTACAAAGAAAGATTTAGTATATTTCAAAATCAAGTTATGCAAGATATTGATTTAGACATAGCTCATAATATTTTGCAAGATAAATTAAAAAATCTTAATTTAAAAGAAAATCTTAGTTATTTTGAATATTTATGCTTTTTATCACCTATTGTTTTTAGTGAGTGTGATTATGTTATTTTTGAAGCTGGACTTGGTGGAGAATACGATGCTACAAGTATTTTTAAAAGAGATTTATGTGTATTTACTCCGATTAGTATTGACCATGCTGATATTTTAGGTTCTAATTTAGATGATATTTTTAGAACTAAAATTAAAGCAATGTGTGGTGTTAATATTTTTGCTAATAAAAATGAGATGATATTAAAAGCGGCCATTCAAAAAGGAGTTAAGGCTAGTTTTTTGAGTGCTGATTATTCAAAATTATGCCTTGATGAAAATGAGTTTTTAAAACATAATTTTAGCTTAGCTCAACTTGCATATTTTGAGTTAGAAAAACATTTTTATATAGGTAAAGCAATTAAATTAGATTTAAGAGCAAGATGTGAAAAATTAGCAAGTAATTTAATAATAGATGTAGGGCATAACGCTGCAGCTGCAAAGAATTTAAATCAAGAAATTAAAAAACAATTCCCAACTAAAGTTAGTTTAATTGCTAATTTTTTTGCTAATAAAGATGTAAAAGATATTTTAAGTATTTTAAAGCCAAGTATTAATGAAGTTTTGGTTTTTAACTATGAAAGCGAACATAGAGCCTTAGCAAATGTTAAAGAGATTTGCAAAGAATTAGATATTAAATGTAGTGATTTTAGTGATTTTGATACAGATAAAAATTATGCAGTTTTTGGCTCTTTTATGCTAGTAGAAAGGTTTTTGAGATTTTATGCAAGCAAATCTTTATGAGTATTTAATAAATAATAAAAATTATGCAAAAATTATTATATGTGAAGACTTAAACGAAGCAAAATCTTTATCAAATGTAGCTTTATATTTAGGGATAAATAGTTTTATTTTACCTGATTTTAGAGCAGAGATTAATGACGATTTACGCTCGTTTTCTATGGAATTATTTGATATTTCAAAAGTTTTAAGTGATTATTACGATTATCAAGATAAAAAGATTTTAATAATCCCTATTAATACTATTAAAAAACCACTTCCAAGTAAAGATAATTTAAAGTGTTTAAAGATTGAATTTGACGATAGGATTAATTTAAATTCTTTAGCAAAAGAGCTTTTAAGGTTAAATTATAATTTAGTTGATATGGTTCAAAGTCCAGGAGAATTCAGCATAGGTCATGAAAAAATTGATATTTTTTCATTGAAATATGAAAATCCAATTAGAATAGTTTTATTTGATGATGAAGTAGAAAGTATTAAATATTTTGATGCAAGTTCTGGACTTAGCTATAAAGAAGAGTGTGAATATTGCGATATTTTGCCGTTAATTTCTTATGTAAGCGAAGAAAAATACGAAGAAATCAAAGAAAGTATTTTAAATAATGATGATTTAAATGAATACGAAAGCGTATTTTATTGGCATTTAAAACTTAGTAATTATTTAGAGTTTTCTTATGTTTGCACGAAAGAATTTGAATTAGGAAATATAATTTCTAAAGCTAAAAAATATAGCGATATGGTGTTTAATCCTAGCAATGATTTTTTCAAATTAAACTCAAATAAAAAAATAAAATTACTAGCTAGTAATGAGAATAAATTCTTAGATTATAAATTAGGTGAAAATGTAGAAAAAATCATCTCAAATGCAGTTTTAAATATTCAAAGCGATGATGAATTAATATTAAGTCTTAATAAATATTATAAAAAAGAGAAAAAATATAAATCAAGCATAGTTTTAGATGAGCTTATAAAAAATGATTATGTAGTTCATGAGCGATACGGCGTAGGTAGATTTTTAGGATTAGAATTAATAGAAAATGAAGGAAAAAAGCAAGAATTTATTGTGATTGAATATCAAAATGAAAACAAATTGCTACTTCCAACTAGCTCACTTTATTTGCTTGATAAATACATTTCAAGCTCAATTCCTGAACTTGATAAATTAGGCAAAAATACTTTTGTAAAACTCAAAGAAAAACTTAAAACTAAATTATTAGCAATTGCAGGTGCTATTACTGAACTAGCAGCAAAAAGGCAGTTAATTGTAACAAAGGCTATTAAAAAACCACTTGATTATGAGATATTTAAGGCTAAAGCAGGATTTGTTTTAACAAGTGATCAAGAAAAAGCAGTTAATGATATTTTTGAAGAGATAAGCAAATGCACTCCTATGGATAGATTACTTAGTGCTGATGTTGGTTTTGGTAAAACCGAAGTCGCAATGCACGCAATTTTTGCCTGTGTTAAAAATGGTTTAAATGCCTTATTTTTTGTCCCGACTACACTTTTATGCTCTCAACATTATAAAACACTTAAAAATCGTTTAGAGCCTTTTGGAATTCAAGTTTTTAGACTTGATAGATTTTCTAATACTAAAAAAGCTATTATGAATACAAAAGAGCCAAAGGTTATTATAGGAACTCACGCTTTACTTAGCTTAGCAATTGATGATGTTGGGCTAATCGTAATTGATGAAGAGCATAAATTTGGTGTAAAACAAAAAGAAAAATTAAAAGATATAAGCATAAAAGCTCATCAATTAAGTATGAGTGCTACCCCAATCCCAAGAACGCTTAATCAAGCCTTAAGCACACTTAAGACTTATTCTCAAATTCTAACTCCACCTAATGATAGATTAGATGTAAGAACTTTTGTAAAAACTTATGATGACGCTTTAATTAAAGAAATCATAGCAAGAGAGCTTAGGCGTGGTGGGCAAGTATTTTACATACACAATCACATAGCTTCAATTGAACATAAAAAACGCTATTTAGAAGAGCTTTATCCAAAGCTTAGAATTTTAGTTTTACATTCAAAAATACCAGCAAATGAAGCTGAAGAAAAATTATTTGAATACGAAGAGAAAAAATATGATTTATTATTATGCACGAGCATTGTTGAAAGTGGAATTGACTTAGCAAATGCAAACACCATAATAGTAGAAAAATCAAATCATTTCGGCATAGCTGATTTGCACCAACTTCGTGGTAGAGTAGGTCGTAGCAAAATACAAGGATTTTGTTATTTTCTAGTTGATAACGAAGAAAGTGTTAGTGAAGATTCTAAGAAAAGATTATTAAGCTTAGCTAGTAATTCGTATTTAGGCAGTGGTAGCACTCTAGCTCAAATGGATTTAGAAATAAGGGGTGGTGGTAATTTATTAGGTGCTGAACAAAGCGGTCATATAGAACAACTTGGCTATGCGCTTTATATTAAAATGCTAGAAGCTGAAATTAATCGACTAAGTAAAGGAAATATCACAAAAGAGATTAAATACGAGCAAAAATTATTAGTAAATGCTTATATAAGTGATTATTTAGTGCCTAACGATAAGCTAAGATTAAGCCTTTATAGAAAAATAAATGAGTGCGATAATTTAGCTAGTTTATCTACTATGCAAGATTCTTTTAACGATAGATTTGGCAAATGCGATAGCTATACAAGAAATTATTTTTCACTTATGGCAATTAAAATTTTATGTATTAAGCACGGATTTTGTGAAGTTAGTAATTATGAGCAAAATATAAAACTTTTAAAAGATAATGATGAAAGAATTATTTTAAAAGCACCAAGCAAAAGCGATGATGATATAATAGATACTTTATTAAAATATTTAAATTCTTTATAAGAATTTAAATATTAATTCGGATTAATTAATTTGCTCAAGCATACTTAAAACTTCTTCAAAAGCAAAAGCCTCATCATTTCCTTGTCTTAAAAAATCATTCATATAATCTTTTTTACTCATTGCAAAATCAAGCTCTTTATCGCTACCTTTTACATAAGCACCAATTCTAATTAGAGTTTCGTTTTCTTTTAAAACTGAATTAAGCCTTTTAAACTTAGCCGCATTTTTTTTATGTTCAGGCGTTACTACATCTCCCATAACCCTACTTGCTGAATTTTGAATATTAATCGGAGGATATATTCCAAAATCAGTTAGGCTTCTATCTAATACAATATGCCCATCAAGAATTGACCTACTTTGATCAGCAATAGGATCACTCATATCATCGCCATCAACTAACACGGTAAAAAATGCTGTAATAGTTCCTTTACCTTCTTCTTTACCAGCTCGCTCCATTAATTGTGGCAATAGATTAAATACACTTGGTGGATAGCCTTTAGCAGTAGGTGGCTCTCCAAGAGCAAGACCGATTTCGCGTTGAGCCATAGCAAAACGAGTAACGCTATCCATTATAAATAATACATCCATTCCTTGCTCTTTAAAAAATTCAGCCACACTCATAGCACAAAATGCCCCATATTTACGCATTAATGCACTATCATCGCTAGTGGCAACTATCATAACGGTATCATCCATTTTACCACCTAAATTCTTATGTATAAACTCAGGAATTTCTCTACCACGCTCACCTATTAAAGCAACTACTTTAACGGCTGCAGGGGCATTTTTAACTATCATTCCCATAAGAGTTGATTTACCAACCCCAGAGCCAGCAAAAATGCCTAATTTTTGTCCTACTCCACAAGTTAAAAGCCCATCAATACTTTTAATACCAACAGGAAAAGGCTCGCTTATAAGCCCACGCTTAAGTGCGTCTATTGGTGCTCTTAAAATGGGCATCATTTTACTTGGTGTGATTTTTTCTTTTCCATCTTTTGGACGCATAAATGGATCAACCACACGCCCAAGTAATTCCATAGAGCAAGGAATTTTCATTCCTGCTTCTTCTAAAAATGCTTTATCTCCGATTTTAAAGCCTTCTACAAAATCAAAAGGGCTTAAAAATGAAATATGCTCTTCAATCTTAACAACCATTGCATAAGCGGTTTTTTCCTCGTTTTCAAGTCTTATAACATCGCCTACGCTAGTGATTAATCCTTTAATCTCTATACTAATTGCAGAGATTTTGTATATAAAGCCAAAATTTTGTGAAATTGGTATTTTTGATATTTTATTTTTAAGTTTTTCTAAGTTCATTTTATTAGTGAATAAAATTCTTTCCTAGTTCTTTCATCACTTAAAAATATGCCTTTAAGAGAACTTGTTATTGTTTTAGAATTTACTTTTTGAATTCCACGCATTTGCATACATAAATGCTCAGCTTCAATAGTTACAGCAACACCTTTTGGCTTTAATATTTCATATAAAGCTAGGCTAATTTGTTCGCATAATTGTTCTTGGATTTGCAATCTTCTTGAATAAACTTCAACAAGTCTAGGTAATTTTGAAAGCCCAACTACTTTTCCATTAGGTATATAAGCAATATGAACTTTTCCAAAAAATGGTAATAAATGGTGTTCGCATAAGCTATAAAAATCAATGTCTTTTACTAAAACCATTTCATTGTTATCAGTGTTAAAAATAGCTTCGTTTAAAATTTCTTTTGGATTTTTTGTATAGCCACTACATAAGAATTCATATGATTTTTGAACCCTTTCAGGTGTTTTTACTAATCCTTCTCTATTTGGATTTTCACCAATTTTTATTAATAAATTTTTAATTAAGTCTTGCATTCTTTACCTTTATATTTTGCCAATGATTAATTTTTTTAGCTAGAATTGTGCGAAATATTTTACAAAAGGTAGTTTAATGAAACTTAGTACAACAAAAATTGATGAAATTAATTACTCAGTAAGTGGTGTTATAGAAAAATCTTTAATAGATGAAAAGGTTAAAGAAATAGCTGTAAAAGCTAGTAAAACTATGCAAGTTGCTGGTTTTAGAAAAGGCAAAGTTCCTGTAAATGTTGTTTTGGATAGATATAAAGATTCTTTACTAAAAGATGCAGAACAAGAAGCGATTACAAGTGCTTATAAAAATGCAGTTAAAGAAACGGGTAAAGATGAAAAAGAATTAATCGGCGAGCCAAGCTTTAAAAAATTCGATAGAAAAGATAATGGAATTGAATTTGAATTCGTAGTTTCTTTTAGACCAACAATTGATTTAAGTGGTTATGAAGCATTAGTTCCTGCATTAAAAATAGAAGAAATTAAAGAAAAAGATATTAAAGCTAGAAAAGAAGCTATGCTTAAGCAATTTGCTCCATTAGAAAAAACTAAAAAACAAATCTTAAAAAAAGGTGATTATGCTAAGTTTGATTTTGAAGGATTTGTTGATGGCGTTGCTTTTGAAGGTGGTAAAGCAGAAAATTATATGCTAGAGATTGGAAGTGGTCAATTTATACCAGGATTTGAAGATGGTATGATAGAGCTTAAAGTTGGCGCAGAAAAAGATATAGAAGTAACTTTCCCTGAAAATTATCAAGCAGCTCATTTAGCGGGTAAAAAAGCAGTATTTAAAGTAAAATTACATGAAATTCACGCAAGAAAATTACCTGAAATTGATGAAGAAATGCTTAAAAAATTACTTCCTGGTGTAGAAAACCCAACTGAAGCAATTTTAGATGAAAAAATAAAAGAACAATTAGAAACAGAAGCTAAATTTAAACAAATTGATGAAAAATTAAAACAAGAATTTGTTGAAAAAATGCTAGAAAAATATACTTTTGCAGTTCCACAAAACATTTTAGAACAAGAAACTAATTTACAATTTAATCAAGCTGCAAGAAGCTTTAGTAAAGAAGAATTTGACAAATTAAAAGATGATAAATATTTAGAAGAAAAAAGAAAAGAATATGAAGCAGAAGCTTTAAAAAGCGTAAAATTAACTTTCATTGTTGATGAATTAGCAAAATTAAGAAATGTAGTTGTAAATGACCAAGAAGTAGCACAAGCTATTTATTTTGAAGCTTTAAGATATGGAATGGACCCTAAACAACTAATAGAAAACTATACAAAAAATGGCACATTACCAGCTGTTAGAATGAGTTTGGTAGAAGAAAAATTATTTGCTGATTTATTTTTAGGAAAAGATAAATGAGCTACATACCTTATGTAGTAGAAAAAACTAGCAAAGGCGAGAGAAGTTATGATATTTACTCTCGCTTACTTAAAGATAGAATTATTCTTTTAAGTGGTGAAATAAATGATGATGTAGCTGCTAGCGTAGTTGCACAATTATTGTTTTTAGAAGCTCAAGATTCTACTAAAGATATTTATTTGTATATAAATAGTCCTGGTGGAGTTGTAACTAGTGGTCTTAGTATATTTGATACAATGAATTATATTAAACCTGATGTTAGTACAATTTGTATAGGACAAGCTGCTTCAATGGGAGCATTTTTACTTAGTTCTGGAGCTAAAGGTAAAAGGTTTGCTCTTCCAAATGCTAGAATTATGATACATCAGCCTTTAGGCGGTGCAAGAGGTCAAGCGACTGATATTGAAATTCAAGCAAAAGAAATTTTAAGATTAAAAGCAATGCTTAACAAAGTATTAGCAGAAAATACCGGTAATAAATTGGCAAAAGTTGAGAAGGACACTGAACGCGATTATTTTATGAGTTCAGAAGAAGCTTTAAAATACGGACTAATTGATAAGGTATTAGAAAAAAGTTTTAAATAGGATAGGGCTTTGAATAAAGAGATAATACACGATGAATCTCCTAAGATTCAGAAATTAAGCGGTGGAGAATTTGAGAAATTTACTCAACAAGTAATTAAACAACTTATAGAGGATAATGTTCCACCAACTCCTACTAATTATTCTATTTATTTTGAAAAAATGTTAGATACTAAGCCTATGGCCTTTAAAAAAAGAGTAACAGAAATGATTACTTATGAAAAAGAAGACCAAAGTAATAAAGTTGCTGTAATAGAACAAGACATTAAAGAAACCTTTGTAAATATAAAACAGCTAGTAGGTTCTATTGCAACAATTTATAAAAATATAAGCACAATGAAAGCTTTAATTAAGAAAAAAATAGGCGATTTGAGTATCGCTACTGGTTCTTTATCTATTCAAAATATTTTAAGGTCTTTAGATAGTGATATGGCTAAACTCACCACAGCCCTTGATATTCAATTAAATAGTATAAAAAAAGGTTATGATGAGATTGTAAAAATACATAATAGGGTGAATGAGCAGAGTGAATTTGATGATAAATTCGGAGTGTTTAATAAAAGATATTTATATAATAATATTACTCAAGACATAGAAGATATTAAAAAATATGGTTATTCAATATCATTGATGTTTGTAAAGATTAAAGATAGTTTATTAAATACAATTGAATTACAAAAAGATAAAAATCTTTTGATGAGAAATGTTGCGAAATTATTATTAAAAACCTCAAGAAGAAGCGATGTTGTGGCACATTATGGAGATGGTATTTTTGTAATGGCAATGAAACATACAAATATAGTTAATGCAAAAAAAGCTTGTGAGAGAATTTCAGACTTATTTTACAATACAACATTTTTTATAAATGATAATGAAATTGATATTAATATAGAAATGAGCGTTGTAGCACTTAGTGGCGATAATTATGAAGAACAGATTCTTGAGGCTATTAGCGTATTACCGAATACTGGTAAAAATAAAGAAATTTATGCTGTAGTTGGAGATAGTGAAGAAAATGATGCTTAAATTAATAACTTATCCTAATAAATTATTATTTACTAGGAGTGAAGAAGTTAAGGTATTTGATGAAGAGTTACATACATTTTTAGATGATATGTATGAAACTATGATTTCATCTAGTGGTATAGGTTTAGCAGCAATACAAGTTGCAAAACCTTTAAGAATATTTTTGATTAATTTATTAAATGAAAATGAAGAACAAAATAAAGATGATTTGATTGAATTTATTAATCCAATAATAACACCTATTGGAGAAGGAACGCAAGTTTATGAAGAAGGTTGTCTTAGTGTTCCTGGTTTTTTTGAAGAAGTAACTAGATATAATAAAATTAAAGTTGATTATTTAGATAGATTTGGAAATCAAAAAACTTTAGAAGCTGAAGGGCTTTTAGCAGTTGCTATTCAACACGAAAACGACCATCTTGATGGACATTTATTCATAGAAAAAATATCATTTAGCGGAAGAAAAAAATTAGAAAAACATTTAAAAAGTTCTAAAAAGCCTAAAAAATAATTATGGCTTTTTAGATTATTGTTTATATCTTCATTTATTTTTCAAAATAATTTATACTTTTATAATTCATAGTGATATTTTAAAAAAAGTATAAAAATATTTATTGTTAAAATCTTTTGGAATTTAATTTACAATGCTTTTATAGAACTTACTTTGTATTATGCTTGTAGTTTAAATTATTTGATTAGTTTATAAATATTATTAGATAGATTTGATATTTAAAACTTAAGTGAATATTAAAAATTACGCAGCTTATAAATATAGTAATTTATATTAATTTAAATAAAATAATTGGTTTTAATAAGATATTAAAATACTTAAATTGATACTAAAAATTAAAATTGCAATTAAGCAGAAAAAATCGGATATTATTTTTTATTACAAAATAATTTTTAACAATACAAGCACTAAATACTAGATATTTTTATAAGATTTTCATTAGTTATTTTATACTTTTAAAAACTATTAAACAAACCTAGAAATTAAATTAATATCAAGATTTTAAATATTTTATAGTTGATATATCATTTCTATAATTTAAAATATTGACTATCTTAGATTTAAAATTTATATTAAAATCTTAAAAATAAATTTATATTTGACACTTTTTTGCCACTACATATTTTTATAATAAATTGATTTTTTAGAAGGAGTATAGATGTTATCAAGGAGAAATTTTATAAAAGGAGTAGCGGGAGTTGGCCTTAGTGCACCTTTAGCATTAAACGCTAATGATAATTTAGGAAAAGACATAAAATTTGATGAAATAGCTGATGTTATTATAATCGGAAGTGGTGTGAGTGCTCATATTTGTGCTGCTTATTTAGTAAAGAATAAAATTGATGTTTTAATGATTGAAAAGATGGATAGAATTGGTGGTAATTCAGTTCTTTCTCAACAAGATTTTGCTGTTCTTAATTCAGATTTACAAATTAAAGCTGGTATAAAAGATAGCGAAGAATTATTTTTAAATGATTTAAATAAAGCTGGAGCTGGATATAATCATTTAGAACATTCTTTAAGAATTATAAGAAATTCAAATGAAGCATATGAATTTGCTAAAAGTTGTGGGGTTAAATATGCTGATAAGCTTAAGTTTTTAGGCGGTCATAGTGTTGCTAGAAGTGTTGAGACTATTGGCGGTGGCGGTGCTTGTATTAGCACTTTAAATGAATTTTTTATAAAACATAATGGAAAGATTAAAAACGAAACTAAATGCGATGAAATCATTCAAGATGAAAGTGGCAAAATAATTGGCGTAAGCGTTAGAGAAAATTATAGATTTAATAGAAATCTAGCAAATGATGATAGAGAGAATTTAAGTGGAGATAAAAAGCACTATAAAGCAAGGCTTGCGGTAGTTTTTGCAACAGGTGGATTTAGCCGTGATATTGAGTTTAGAAGTATAGTAAATCCTAGATTAAGGTTGGCAAAAAGCCCTTCAAGTTTAGGTCAGACTGCTGGTGCATTAAAACAAATGTTAAGGGTAGGAGCAATACCAACTCAATTAGCACTTAGTAGATTTTCTTTTGGAATTCCTACAGAAGATTTAATTTATGGGATTATGGTTGATTGCAATGCTAAAAGATTTTTAAATGAAGATGGGGATAGACAAGGTTTATCAAATAAAATCTTAGCTCATATGGAAAAGATTAACACAACAATTTATCCAATAATTATTTTTGATAGCACAGGATTTGCTAATTCGCACGACCCTAATAGAATGCAAAGTTTTATTACTGCAGGGAAAATGAAGAAATTTGATAGCTTAAGTGATTTAGCTAATAATTTTAAGCTTAATGAAAATGATTTATCAAAGACAATGCAAGATTATGAAACAGGCATTTCAAATAATAAAGATGAGTTCAAAAAAGATTTAAGTAAGATTAAAAATTCTAGTATGAGCAAAGCACCTTTTTATGCAATGACAGCTGCACCAGGTCTTAGTTATACTCCAGGTGGTGTTTATGCTGATATAAATATGAGAGTTTTAAATATTAGTAACTATGAGCCAATTAAAGGGCTTTATGCGATTGGTGAGGCAACTGGTGGTGTTCATGGACAATCAAGGCTTACTAGTTGTTCTATTCCTGATTGTATGACTTCAGGAATTGCTTGTGCGAAAGATATTTTAAAAGGAGTATAAATGCAAAAATTATTAATGATTTTGATATTAAGTATTTTTGCATTAGGTAATGAATTTGCAATAAAACCACATCATATTGAAGTGAAATTAAAATGCACAGATTGTCATAAAGAAGCAAATGAAAAAGATTATAAAGCACTTGATTCTAATTCATGTCTAAGTTGTCATGGAAGTAAAGAGAAATTAGCAAAAAGGCTTGATTTTTTAAAAGGTAAAAACCCGCATAATAGTATTCATGATAATGCGAATTTAAATTGTTACACCTGTCATAATGAGCATAAGCCATCATTTAATATGTGTAATACTTGCCATAATACTAAAACTTGGATGAGGGAGATAAAATGAAAAAAACTATTATTTTTGTTTCATCTATTGTGGTTTTAACTTTAATTTTTGTATTTTTATCTCATAAAGCTATACAAATGACTGGAGATGATAAATTTTGTGCGAGTTGTCATGTAATGCAACCGATGAAGGAAGCTTATATTAAAGATGTTCATAGTGGTAATAATAATCTAGGTATAAAGGCAAATTGTGTAGATTGTCATTTGCCACACGATAATATAGTAAATTATCTAAGCACAAAAGCTTATAATGGCATTAAAGAATTTAGTATCACTGCTATTGGAGCTGATGAAAAGATAGATTGGTATGAAAAACTCAATCATAAAAAAGATTATGTTTATGATAGTGGATGCTTAAAATGTCATCAAGATATTACTAAAATTAATTCTAAAAATGAAATGCAAAATACAATGCATAAAAGATATTTAGATTACGCAAATGAATTAAAATGTGTAAGTTGTCATACCCATGTAGGTCATGATGGTTTAAGGGGTAAATTAGATAAAAAATGAAAAAATACACAATTTTATATGCAGAAGATGATTTAAATCTAGCAAATCAAGTTATTGATTTGCTAGAACTACTTGATTTTAATGTGCTTTATGCTAAAGATGGCTTAAGTGCTTTAGATATATATTTGGCTAAAAAGCCTGATATATTATTACTTGATATTTCTATGCCAAAACTTGATGGTTTAAATTTATTAGAAAATATAAGAAATTCTGATAATAAAATTCCTGCTATTATGATTACAGCTTTAAGTGATAAACAAACTTTATTAAGTGCAGTTGAGCTTAATATTTGCAAGTATTTAATAAAACCTTTTGATAGGATTAAACTTGAAGATGCTTTAAAAAAGGCTATAAAAAGTATTAATAATAAAATTAAATTAAGCAATAATATATTTAGATATTGATTTAAATGAGTTATTAATAAATGATGAGATTATTAAGCTTAGCAAAAAAGAATTTTTATTGCTTGAAATTTTGTTAAAAAGTAGTCCTAACATTGTAGATATTTATAAGATTTGCGATTATGTATATAATGATTATGATGTAAGTTCTGATGCTATTAAATCACTCATTAAAAATCTTAGAAAGAAATTAGGCGATAAAGGTATAATTCATAATGCAAATTCTCGTGGATACTATATCAAAATTACTTAATATAAGCATTCGCAAAAAAGCTTTTATATTTGTTTTAACTTTGATTATTTTTTTATGTTTTATTTTGAATTTTTTATATATTTCTTGGCATAAAAATTATTTATTTCAAAACAAAAATAGTTTTAATGATAGGTTTGAATATTTTTATAGTGATTTTTTAAATAATTTATTAAACAATACGCTTAGTATTAGTTATGAATTTAGTTCTAATTTAGATTATTTAAAAAATGATGAAAAGCTAAATAAATTAAATAAATTATTTTTAAATCTAAGCTCAAATGAGGCGTATTTAAAGGATATTAAATTATTTATTTTAAAAGAAAATATTTGCATAGAAAAAGATAAAATAAAATTAAATTGCCAATATGATTTTAATAATCAAACAGATATTTTACTTAGATTAAATACCGAACCAGTTTATTTAATTAATTTAAAAATAAATGAAAATTATGCGATTACTTATACAATAAGTGCAAAAAAATTATTAGATAATTTAAAAATTCAAGATGATTTTTTAGCTGCTTTAAAGTATGAAAATGAGTATTTTTATAATGAATTTGATTGGCAAAATAAAACTAAACTTTTAAAAAATGATGAAGATATAATTAAGTTAGATGATAAATATTATTTAAGTAATGAAATTATTTTAAATGATAGATTTTTAATATTGATTAAAAAAGATATTACAAAAGATTATAAAACTCATTTACATATAATAAAAAAGGCTTTTATAATTAGTGTGATTTTGGTATTTTTTGCTTTTATTGGGGTATATTTTGTTTTAGGATTTTTAATTAATAAATTATTAAAAACTGAAGAAAAACTAAGAAAATTAAATGCAAATTTACAAGAAGAAGTAAAAAATCAAGTTGAAATAATTAAGGCTAAATTAGATGAAAATACACAAAAAGAGCAATTGCTAAATCATCAATCAAAATTAGCTGCATTAGGTGAAATGATAGCTTGTATAGCTCATGAATATAGACAGCCATTAGCAACTTTAGGTGCAATTTCTAGTTATCTTGAGATTAGTTTAGAAAAACAAAAAATTGATGATAAGTTTCATCAAAAATTAAAAGAGATAAATCCTATTTTAAATTATATGTCAAAAACTATTGATGAATTTTATGATTTTTATAAGACAAAGCAAGAAAAAAGCTCTTTTTATGTTTATGAAGCTATTTTAAATTCTTTAACGATTTGTAATGCAAGCCTTACAAGGAATGCAATTAATACTACTTTAAGACTTGATAAGAATTTAAAAATAAATTCATATAAAAATAGTTTAGCTCATGCAATAATCAATCTCATTACAAATGCAAAAGATGCTTTAGTTAATATAAAAAATCCTTATATTATAATTAATCTTTATGCTTATAAAAATAATATTTATATTAGTATAAAAGATAATGGAATAGGGGTTAAAAAGGATTTAGAAGAAGAAATTTTTAAACCTTATTTTAGCACGAAAAATGGTTCAGGGCTTGGGCTTTTTATGATAAAAAATATTTTAAATAGCGAGTTAAATGCTGATGTATTTTTAAAAACTAGAAAAATTGGAGCTAATTTTTATATTAGGATTGCTTATGAATGAGTTGTTTTGTTTAATTGTAGGTAGTGGTATTAGTGGTTTAACATTGGCGAATTTATTGGTTAAACAAGATATTTTATTAATTGAGCAAGATGATGAATTAGGCGGAGCTAAGAGTTATTTAAATTTTGCTGCTAGTAATTCATCTTTTCAGCAACTAGCAAATATAAAAGATGATAAATTTTATGATGATTTGATTTCTTATTCAACTAATTATGCTGATTTTACTTTATTAAAAGAGCTTAGTGAAAAATCAGCACAAGCTACTCAACTTTTAAAAAGTTTTGGGGTTGAATTTGAATTAGCTATATTAAATAGCTTAAATCATTCAGTTCCTAGAGAATTACACCCTTTAAAAAATGCTAAAGAAAGTGTGATAAATCCATTAATCAACAGATTGCTTAGTAAAAATGTAAATATATTAACTAAGGCTAAATTAATTGATTTTGATAATGGTATTGCAAGTATTTTACATAAAGATGAAATCATAAAAATTAAGGTTAAAAATATAGCTTTTTGCACTGGTGGATTTGCAAACGATAAAGAATTTATAAAAATTCATTATCCACTAGCTTATTATGCTAAAACTATGTCTAAGAATAATTCAAATTCTTTAAAGATTTTATTAAAAAATGGAGCAATCCCAACTCAATTAAGTCTAATGAGATTTGCTTTTGTTTTGCCTATGGATATTTTTAAATATGGAATTTTAATTAATTCTGATTTTAAAAGATTTGTTAGAGAAGATAGCTCAAGGCAAGATTTAGCAATAGCGATTTTAAATGAAATTAAAAATAATAAATTAGTTAAATTACTCCTAGATAATCACGGAATAAATTATATAAATGATACAAGTATATTTTACAAATACTATTCTTTAGAAGAAATTGATAAAAGATTAATTAATTGCGTTGATGAATACAATAGTTATTTTAGTAATAGGATTGATAAATTGGGTAAAAATCTTAATAATATTTCTATTAAAGCAATTAATAAGCCTATGTTTTATTTGGCTAATGTAGATGTTTATTTAAACTATACTTTAGGTGGGGTTAAATCAGATATATTTGCAAGAGTAGTTGATATAGATACTAATACAGCTAAGAATAATATGTTTGCTATAGGAGAAGTTAGTTCTATGTTTGGAGAAGCAAGGCTTAGTGGAGTTGCTAGCATAGCTTGTATTGTATTTGCTATGAATGCTAGTCAATTTATGCTATCAATTTGAAAGTATTAATAATTTTTTTATAATCTAGCTAAATAGGAGAAAATATGAAGAAGAAATACTCATTTTTTAAAAACGCAAGTTATGCTTTAGCAGGGGTTAAAAGAGCTTTAAATGAAAGTGCTTTTAGGATAGAATTTGTAATAGGAATTTGCTTTATTTTATTTGCTTTATTTTATCCTTTTTCTTTATTTGAAAAGGCATTTTTAATAGGTGTTATTATTTTAGTACTTGCCGCTGAATGCTTTAATACCGCTATTGAGAGTGTTGTGGATTTAGCAACTTCAAAATACCATAAACTTGCAAAAGATGCAAAAGACTTAGGCTCTGCTGGAGTATTTTTTACTATTTTAATAGCTGTTTTAACTTGGCTTAGCGTTTTATATAAGGAATTTTTATGAAAATAAGTGAGATTTATAAGATTTTAGATGAATTAAGTCCTTTTAATACCCAAGAAAGTTGGGATAATAGTGGGTTAATTTTAAGTAATGATGATAGTTGCGAAAGGATTTACCTTAGCCTTGATTTAGATTTTAATCAAGTAAAATCATTTTTACCAAATTCATTGATTATTACTCATCATCCTTTGATTTTTAAGGGTATTAAAAGTATTAAAAATGATTATGCTGGTAATATTTTAAAAGAATTAATCAAAAAAAATTGTGCTTTAATTTCTATGCATACGAATTATGATTTAAGTCATTTAAATAGATATTTTTGTGAAAAGTTTTTAGGCTTAGAAATAATTGAAAGCGATGGGTTTTTAGCTTATGCTAAGAATAATTTTAAAGATATTTATGAATTGGCTGATTTTTTAAAGGCTAAATTAAACTTAAAAAAAATATCAATATCTTTAGCAAAAGAAATAATTCAAACTGATTTAATAGGAATTTGCACGGGTTCTGGAATTTCATTGGCTAGTGAGCTTAAGAGTAATATATTTTTAACAGGAGATATTAAATATCACGACGCTTTAGCTCTTAGTGAAAATAATATAAGTTTAATTGATATTAAGCATTATGAAAGTGAGATTTGTTTTGCTAATTCTTTAGCGAGTAATTTGCAAAAATTACCGATAGAGATTATAATCAGCTCTTCAAAAAATCCATTTTTAGAGTATTAAGGACATACTATGAATAAACACCTATCACAATTAGTAGAGCTTTCTAAATTAGATAAAGAAATAGATAGTTTTTTACCACAAATTGAAAGTGCTAAAAGAGAAGCTAACAATTTAGAAGATAAAATTAAAAGTCTTGAGAATAAAAATTCAAAATTAGAAGAAAGCATAAAAGAAATTAGTGAGAGTAAAGTAAAAGTAGAAAATCACATAGCTCAATTTTCAACAAAGATAAATGAAACAGCTAAAAAAATTGCTTTAGTAAAAACAGAAAAAGAAGCAAATGCTTTAAAATTAGAAGAAGAAATCGCAAGAGAGCAATTAGAAGCTGCAAATGAAGAAATATCAAAATTAGAAAAAATAGTAGATAATAAAAAAGAAGAAATTAAAGAAAATCAAAAAGAAATTACTAAATTAAATGATGATTTAACTATAGCAATAGCTAATCAAAAATCAGCACTTGATGCTATTGAAGAAAAAAGAAAAGAAATTTATGTAAGAAAAGATAAGTTAGCTAGCGAAATTGATAGCAAAGTTTTCGGATTTTATGAAAAAATTAGAAAATGGGCTAAGAATACTGCAGTAGTTCCTGTTAAAAAACAAGCTTGCTATGGTTGTTTTATGCAACTAAATAGCAAAACTTTTAGTGCAGTTTTAAAAAGTGAAGAGATTAATAACTGCCCACATTGTGGAAGAATTTTATACATAGAAGAGTAATTTTTATAATTTAAAAAATGTATTTTTTTTATATTCTTGTTTCTATTTTAATTTATCCTTTATTCTTATTGGTTTTAATTCCTCTAAGTTTTAAGGATAAATATTCTAAACTTTATCAAAAATTTTTACCATTCAAAAAGCATAAAATAGCAGATATTCATTTTCACTTTGCAAGTTATGGAGAAGCTGTCGCTTTAGGCGAGTTGATTAAATATTATAAAAATAAAGGTTTTAAAATATTACTTACTTGTTCATCAAAAACAGGACTTATGAAAGCAAAAGAATTTGATGATAATGCTTTTTTACTACCTTATGAGCCATTATTATATTTATGGCTTAAACCTGCTAAGACTTTAATAGTATTTGAAGCAGAATTATGGTTAGCTTTACTTAAAATATATAAAGATTTTGATAAAAATACTATTTTATTAAACGCTAGAATGAAAGAAAATAGCTTTAAAAATTATAAAAAATTTAGTTTTTATTATGCAAAAATATTTTCATATTTTGATTTAATCCTTGCTCAAAGTAATGAAGATAAAGAAAGATTAGAATATTTTAATGCTAAAAATATAGAAGTTTTTACAAATATAAAGATTACAAATAAGCCAATAGTTACTAAGCAATTAAGCAAAAATAAAGAAATAATTTTAATTGCAAGCACTCACGAAAATGAAGAAGAAATAATTTTAAATAAATTAGATAAAAATTTTTTAAAAGATAAATGTCTAATAATAGCACCAAGACACCCTGAAAGATTTCACAAGGTTGAAAAATTACTTTATAATAAAGGCTTTAACATTGTAAAATATAGCAATGATTGTGATGGATATTTAAAAAGTGAAGTATTTTTGCTAGATACTTTAGGAGAATTAATTAATTTTTATTCAATTAGTGATTATGTGATTTTGGGTGGTTCTTATGTTAAAATAGGCGGACACAATTTCGCCGAAGCTGCGTTTTTTGGCTGCAAAATCACTTCAGGAACTAATGTGTTTTCTCAATACTCAAGCCTAAAATGTATAGAAAATATAAAAATTAGTGATGATATTGATTTTACAAATGTTAAAAATGCTAAAATCAAAAACGAATATACTTTCAACGCATTATGCGAAATATTAGATAGGAAAATAAATGAAACAAGATAAAGCATATAAATTATTAGCAATTCAAGAAGGAATTTCAAATTCAGCTGCTAAAGAATTAATAGATTTAGGTTTAGTAATGCACGGGGGCAAAAGATTAGAGATTGCAAGGGGTCTTATGCCTGTTAATACTATTTTTAAACTTGCAAAACCAGAGCTTAGCGTATTGTTTGAAGATGATAATTTATTAGCTATTAATAAGCCAATTGGTATTGCGAGCGAACATATTAAAAATAATTACACTCTTTTAAATAGACTTGATAAGGATACAAGTGGCATTGTATTATTTGCTAAAAATGAAGAGTTTTTAAAGGCTGCAAAAAACGAATATAAAAAAGAAAAAGTGCAAAAACTCTACCTAGCAATTACTAATAAAATCGTAAGCGAAGGAATGGAGATTGATGAGCCGATTTTAACCATAAAAGGCAAAAGTGCATTTAGCAAAATTAGTAATAGCGAAAACGCAAAATACGCTTATACTAAAATAGAGCCTTTAATTATAGAAGGCAAAAAAACTTTATTAAAAGTGCAAATTGCAACAGGTAGAACTCATCAAATAAGAGTGCATTTAAATAGCGTTGGGCTAGGGATTTTAGGTGATGTTAAATATAGTAAAATAATTAGCTCAAGGCTAATGCTTCATTGTGCGAGGACAAAAATATTTGATTATGATATAAAAACTCCTATGCCAAATGATTTTCATAAAGACTTTGAATTAAAAGGGCTTAATTTAGACTTTTTATTTTAATTTTTAATGCTTTTAAGATAGTTTTTATTTTAAAAGCATTGGAATTTTATAAATTATACTTTACCAACGATAAAGCTTATAATTATTACACTTTGTTTAATTGCTGAAATTAAAATAAATCCCTTTAAGCATAGTAAAGGAATAATAATGTTAGATGTAATGCAAATTCAAGAAATTTTACCACATAGACCACCATTTTTGTTAGTTGATAAAATCACAGAAATCAATCTTGATGAAGGTTATGTATTAGGTTATAAAAATGTTAGTATAAGTGATCAAGTATTTGCAGGACACTTTCCAGGTCATCCGATTTATCCAGGAGTTTTAATATTAGAAGGAATGGCTCAAACGGGTGGAATTTTAGCTTTTCAGAGTATGAAAGATAGTGTTGATCCTAAAAGCAAGGTAGTATATTTTACAGGAATGGAAGAAGTAAAATTCAAATCACCAGTAAGACCAGGCGATAAATTAGTATATAAAATGAGCGTTGTTAAAAATCGTGGAGCAATGTGGGTGTTTAGTGGCGAGGCTTATGTAGATGATACATTATGCACTCAAGCAATTTTAAAAGCGATGATAGTAGATAAATGATTTCAGATTTAGCAATAATAGAAAATGGTGCAAAAATAGGCAAAAATGTTAACATTGAGCCTTTTGCATATATAGGAAGTAATGTAGAAATTGGTGATAATTGCATTATTAAAAGTGGTGCAAGAATTTTAGGAAATACAAAAATAGGAAATAATTGCAAGATTTTTTCTTATGCTATTTTAGGTGATATTCCACAAGATATTTCTTATAAAAACGATGATTTTTCAGCTTTAATAATAGGTGATAACACAACTATTCGTGAGTTTTGTACTATAAATTGTGGCACACAAAAAGGCGATGGATACACAAGAGTTGGAAATAATAATTTCATAATGGCTTATGTTCATATTGCACACGATTGCACCTTGGCTGATAATATAATTTTAGCAAATAATGTAACCTTAGCAGGGCATGTTGAAGTTGGCTCATTTAGTGTGATTGGCGGACTTACTCCGGTTCATCAATGGGTTAAAATAGGCGATTATTGTATGCTTGGAGGTGCTTCAGCATTATCTCAAGATTTACCACATTTTTGTCTAGCTGAAGGTAATCGTGCTTATGTTAGAAGTCTTAATTTAGTAGGGCTTAGAAGACATTTAGAAAAAGATAAAATAAATGAATTAAGTGAAGCATTTAGTAAGATTTTTAGAAGTAAAACAGGGCTAATTAGCGATAGAGCAAAAGCTTTATATGAGAGTTCAAATTCTGCCGAAGTTGTTAAATTATGCTCGTTTATTTTAAATACAAAGCGTGGAATTCCAGTGAAAGGAAATGATAATGAGCAATAATATTTGTAGTTTTTGTGGCAAATCTTATCCGTTTGACCTACTTTCAAATGGCAAAAATAATACAATTTGTCCTACTTGTGCTGGTGTTATATTTAAAATGTATGATGCTAAAAATAAAGAATTAGCAGTAGATGAGGTAGCTGATAGTTTAAAAGATATAAGTTCAAAAGCTTTAAAATCTCATTTGGATAATTATGTAATAGGTCAGGATAGAGCAAAAAAGGTTTTAAGCGTAAGCGTTCATAATCATTATAAAAGGCTTATGAGTAATGCTGATGAGAGTGATGTAGAATTAGCAAAATCAAATGTTTTATTAGTAGGACCTACAGGAAGTGGTAAGACACTTTTAGCTCAAACTATGGCAAAAGCACTTGATATTCCTATAGCAATTTGCGATGCTACGAGTTTAACTGAAGCTGGATATGTAGGAGAAGATGTTGAAAATATCTTAACAAGACTTTTACAAGCAGCTGATTATAATGTTGAGCGTGCAGAATGTGGGATAATTTTCATTGATGAAATTGATAAAATCGCAAGAAAGGGAGAAAACCGCTCAATTACAAGAGATGTAAGTGGAGAAGGCGTTCAGCAAGCATTGCTTAAGATAATAGAAGGTAGCGTTGTAAATGTCCCACCACAAGGCGGTAGAAAACACCCAAATCAAGAATTTATTCAAGTTGATACTTCAAATATTTTATTTATTTGTGGTGGTGCTTTTGATGGAATTGAAGAGATTTTAAAGCAAAAGCAAGGCGAGAATGTAATGGGTTTTGATACTACTAGCGTTAAACTTAGTGAAGATGAATTGTATTCACATATTGAGCCTGATGATTTGATTAAATTTGGTCTAATTCCTGAATTAGTTGGAAGATTGCACGCAATTGCAAGTCTTAATGAAATTAGCGAAGAAGATATGGTAAGAATTTTAATTGAGCCAAAAAATTCAATAATCAAGCAGTATCAAAAGATTTTTGAATTTGATGGTGTTAAATTAGAATTTGATAAAGACGCACTTTTAGCTATTGCTAAAAAAGCTCTTGATAGAAAAACAGGAGCAAGAGGTCTTCGTGGGATATTAGAACAATTATTACTTGATTTAATGTTTGATTTAGATAAATATGAAGGTTATGAAATCGTTATAAATAAAGATTTTGTTAATGGCGAAGGCGATGCTATTTTTTTAAAAATTAAGGATAATAAATGATACTAGACCATTTAATAGGGTTATTTTCAAGTGATATGGGTATTGATTTAGGCACAGCAAATACTCTTGTATTGGTAAAAGATAAGGGTGTAGTAATTGATGAGCCAAGTGTTGTAGCAGTTCAACATACAAAATATGGAAAGAGTAAAATTTTAGCAGTTGGTAAAGAAGCTAAAGAAATGCTAGGCAAAACTCCTAGTGATATTCAAGCAATTCGCCCTATGAGAGATGGGGTTATAGCTGATTTTGATATGACTGAAAAAATGATTAGATATTTTATTGAAAAAACACATAAAAGAAAGAGTTTTTTACGCCCTAGAATATTAATATCAGTTCCTTATGGTCTAACTCAAGTTGAAAGAAAAGCAGTTCGCGAAAGTGCTTTGAGTGCTGGTGCAAGAGAAGTGTATTTGGTTGAAGAGCCAATGGCTGCAGCAATTGGTGCAAATCTTCCCGTGCAAGAGCCTGTAGGCTCATTAGTAGTTGATATTGGTGGTGGAACTACTGAAATAGGAGTTATTACTCTAGGTGGTCTTCATACTGCAAAAAGTATTAGAACAGCAGGAGATAAGCTAGATAGCTCAATTGTAAATTATGTAAAAGAAAAATACAATCTAATAATAGGTGAAAGAACTAGCGAAGATATTAAAATCCAAGTTGGCTCAGCTATTCAATTGCCTGAAGAATTAACTATAGTTGTTAAAGGAAAAGACCAAGTAAAAGGGCTTTTAAGTAAGGTTGAGCTAAGTAGTGAAGATATTCGTGAAGCTATAAAAGAGCCTTTAAAAGAAATTGCTGATGCACTTAAGTTTGTATTAGAAAATACAAAACCAGAACTTGCAGGCGATATTGTAGAAAATGGTATAGTGCTAACTGGTGGTGGAGCATTAATCCGTGGAATTGATAAATATTTAAGCGATATTGTAAAATTACCTGTTTATGTTGCTGATGAGCCACTTCACGCAGTAGCAAGGGGAACTGGAAAAATACTTGAAGAGATTTCTTTACTAAGACAAATAGTAAATGATGAATAAATTTAAATTATTACTCCTAATATGCGTTTTGCTTACATCTTCTTATTATTTTGTAGCAGATGTTAAAAATGCTGTTTTAGGGGTTAATGATTTTGTTTTAAATAAGCTTTATAATACTTATGATTACACCAAACAAAATATTACTAAATATTTTAATCAAGTAAATCAGATAGATGAATTAAGCACAGAAAATAAAAAGCTAAAACAATACAAATTCTTATATGATAATTTGGTTATAGAATATAACAATCTTGCAAAAGCTCATAATCTTAAAAAATATGAATTTGAATTAGCCTTAACTAGGGTATTATCTTATGAAAAAATTGGAAGTTTAACTAAATTTTGGATGAGTTATGATGGTATAAAGCCTGATATTACTTATGGTTTGATATATGATAATAATGCAGTGGGGATTATGTATTCAAATAATAATAGAGCTTATGCGCTTAGTTTAAATGATGAAAAATGTGTTTTTTCTGTGGTTGTTGGGGAAAATAAAACTCCTGCTATTTTACAGGGTAGTAAAAATTCAATTTATGTTAATTTCGTTACTGATTATAAAGAATTAAATATAGGAGATTTGGTTTATACGAGTGGAAAGGATTTGATTTTTCCAGAGGGTATTTATGTTGGAAAAGTAGTAAAAATCATAGATGAAGCTGGGTATAAAAGAGCTATTTTAGAAGATACAAAAACTCTTAGTCCTTATAGATATGTTTATATGGTAAGTGCTAAAGAGAACTCACAAGAAATTAAAAATTAAAATCTTAAATTATTTTTTATTAATTTACCCTTTGTTAATAGGGGGGGGGTGTAGAATAATTACTTCATTTTAAAAAAGGAGTAATTATGGATAAGAGTTCCATTTTAATGTTGCTTGATAATAAAATTTTAAGTGAGCAAAAGTTTATGCTAAATGATAAACTTGATAATTTAAGCGAAGAAAAATATAAAAACCTTCCACTAATCCCGTTAAAAAGCCCAATTTTAGCAGCAGTTTTAGGATTTTTCTTCGGAGTTTGGGGTGTTGATAGATTTTATCAAGGAAATATGCTTTTAGGATTTTTAAAAATAGGTCTATTTTTAATAGGCTTGGCTTCGACACTCATATTTATCGGAGTTTTTATTTTATGGGCTTTATATATTTATGTATTAGTTGATATATATTTTGTATATAAAGCAGTTCAAAAAGACAATTACACAAAAATATTACAAATAATAGGATGATTTTATGAAAACAGATTTTTTAATTTCTAACAAAGGTCAAGAATTAATCAAAAACGAAGAAGAATTGAGAGTAAAGTTGAGTGAATTTGTAGGAGAATTGCCAAATGCTGCAATAGTTGATGAATTAAGCAATGCGGCAAAATACTATACAAATAATGGCGAATCAAATACAGCAAGATATTCTTTTAGACTAAAAGATATATGCCTTCCTACATTATTGTTTAGTTATTTTAGTTATGCGTTGCGTTCTATGTGGATTTATGCAGGAATTGTTTATGGGGCAATTGTGGTTTTATCTTTTTTTGGTTATTTTTATTTTAAACCAAAGGGCTTATCAAATTCTTTTGATTTTTCTTATATTAGCTATGCTTTAATTTATGTGATTATCAGCGTTTTAACAAGTGCAACTTATAGATATTTTTTATTAAAAGAATTTTTCACTAAATACGAGCTAACGCCTATTAGCAAACCTAGAAAACCCATAAATATTTTAATAGCTATTGGATTTATTATTGCTTTATTGTTAGTTATAAAATTAATTAGCCTTTTTATTGTAGGTGCTAGTGTAATGGCTATTGGTGGTGTAACTAGATGGTGAGAATAGGAATTTAAAATTCCTATTTTATATAGCTTAAAGATTTTTTAAGCTTTTTTAATCTTTCTAAATCTTTATGCTTTAATTTTAGTAAAGTTTCAATTAATTGAGTATGCAAAGCTTGTAATTCTACTAATTCATCTTTACTTAGAGTATCTAGCCAACCGCTATTAATTTTATCTTCTAGCTCATTGGCTAAACTTTCTAATTCGTAAAAGTCTTCATTAACTAATGCTAATTTGATTTTAGTTATCAATGTTTACTCTCTAAATATGAAATTACGCCTAAAGCAGCGTTAGCACCATCAGCCGCAGCACAAACAACTTGTCTTGGAGCATCTACTCTTAAATCTCCTGCAGCAAACAAGCCTTCAACACTCGTTCTCATTTTTAAATCAACCTTAACAGCATCTCCTACCATTTCGCATAAAAATGAGCCATCAGTTTGTTTTAATACTTCATTTCTTACATCAAGTCCTACGAAAGTAAATATCCCTGGAACTGCTAAATCTTTTTTACTGCCATCATTAAATACTATTTTAACCCCAGTAACTCCAGCATTATCTCCTACAACTTCTTCTACTTTAGCATTTAAAATGAACTCAATTTTTTCATTTTTCTTAGCTCTTTCAACGGTTGATGGAGCTGCACGAAAACCTTCTCTTCTGTGGATTAAATATACTTTAGAGCATAGATTAGCTAGATAAAGTGCTTCTTCAAGTGCGGTATCTCCACCACCTAAAACTGCTACTTCTTTTTTTCTATAAAACGCACCATCGCAAGTTGCACATGTGCTTACTCCACGACCAAAAAATTCATTTTCGCCTATAAAACCAGCTTTTTTAGGAGCTGCTCCTGTGCAAACTATAACAGCTTTAGCATCTTCGCTTGAATTATCAGAGAAAATTATTTTAAAATTCTCGCCATTTTTTTCAACTCTAATTACTTCTTTTTGCTCAATTTTTAGACCAAATCTAGTGCTTTGCTCACTCCAAGGTGCCATAAAGCTAATTCCATCCATTACGGTTGCAACGCCTGGGTAATTCTCCATCTCACTTGAGCTTGTGATTTGTCCGCCTGGCATAAATTTTTCATACATTACAACATTTTTAAGCCCACCACGAGTTGCATATAATCCCGCACTAAGACCAGCAGGGCCACCACCAATAATAGCTAAATCTAACATTTTATCTCCTAATTAATAATTTTTATTATTTAATAATAACTTTATTAAGTTAATCAAGTTTAAAATTTATTATACTTTAATTCGTTACCAAACAATCTAATTTTGTCTTTTTTATAATCGCTTCTAAGTGGGCTTAAATAACTTTTATATTCAATAGGATAAATTCCTGCAATATCACAAATTAAATGTATTAAATCATCGCTCATAAAAGGCAAATCTTTAGCTTTATTTAAATCTTTTAATAGTTTTTTATGATTTTCTTCAAAAGAATTTGAATAAAGAATTATAAAAGGTATTTCAGCAGTAATTTTATCTAAAATATGCCCTAAAACAGATTTACTTTTATCATCATATAAGCTTTCAGCATGGTCACTTAAATAAATTATCAAACTATCATCATTTTTAAATATATCATAAATATTTTGAATTATATAATCAGTATAAAGTATGGAATTATAATATTCTGCTATGCTTTTTTTATCGCTTATATTAGTTTTAATATCGCTTTCATTAAATTTTGCAAATTCTTTAGGATAGCGTTTTTTATAATTTCCGTGATTTCCTAAAAGATGAATTACTATGAAATTATTATCACTTAATTTTAGGTTTTTAATAATAGGCAATAAAACCCCATCATATTTTGCATAACTTAAAGTATCGCTAGAGCTCATATATTTATTTGTAAAATAAGAAAAATCACTCATAATACCAACACTAGCAGCATTATTTCCCCATTCGCTAATATAGTCTTGATTAGATATCCAAAAGGTTTTGTAATTTGCTAATTTGAATAAATTAATAATATCTAAATTCTCATAAAATTTTCTTTCACTTAAATTATCTAAATTAGCAAAATTAAGTAATACACTCATTACTGGATTTGTAGAAGCATAAGGGGCAATAACATCAGAATAAATTATTTTATTTTTTATATTTATTAGATTAGGTGTGGTGTTTAATTCTTGTCCGTAGTCTTGATAAGCACTTCTTCTTGAGCTTTCTCCTATTATTAAAACTATATTTTTTATGTTTTCATTAGCTTTTAATTTTTCGTGATTATTAGCAATTTTTAAATAACTCTCTTGCATTATTTTAGAATTAATCAAAATATCATCTGTATAAATTAATTCTTTATTAAATTTAATAAAAGGAATATTTATATATCTACTAAAATCATATTTAATAGCTCTTCTTAAATCATTCCCAAAGCACACTGCAAATATTAAAATAATAAAAGCTATGTTTAATTTGTTATTTATTTTTATATTTATTTTAATTTTTAATAAAAATAAAGCCACAATCATAAAAATTAAAATTCCAAAGAATTTAAAATTAATATATATTGATACAAACTCAATACTTTCAGCCATATTTGTATTTAAAAATGCTTCTAAGAAACTTGGATTTAAAAAATTATTAAAATTAATTACTAAAAAAGATTGAATAAAGATTACAAAGAAATTATAAATTATTAAAAATCTTAAAATACCCCCCCCCATAAGGGATTTTAGATTTTAGAATATAGATTAGAAAATATACAAACAAGATTATAAAAATTAGCGTAACTGAAGTAGATTTTATATATTTTAAATCTTGAATAATGCCTTGATTTATAATCTTATTAGAAAACAATACTAAGCAAAAAATATTGCTTAGTGTAAAATATAAAAATATTCCAAAATGCTTTAAAACAAATTCAGTAAAATTATTCTTCATCTTTAGCCTTTTTTTGCAAGATATTTAGGGTTGTATTTACTATACTAAATGCTAAAGCAGTATAAATATATGCTTTATTTATATGAATATTTAAACCTTCAACTATTAAAACGCCACCAACTAAGACTAAAAATGTTAAAGCTAGAGTTTTTAATTCTTGGAATTTTTCTACTAAATCTCCAATCCATTTACTAGCAATCATCATAAACATCATAGCAATTATTACAGCTAATATCATAATGCTAAGCTCATCAGCAATTCCTACTGCAGTAATTACACTATCTAAAGAAAAAATTATATCAATTAAAGCAATTTCAATTATTACAACAAAGAAATTTGAGCTAGCCTTAAAATTACTATTATCACTATGCTCGTTTTTTTGCATTGATATTAGTTCTTTAATTGATTTAATTATTAAAAATATTCCCCCACCAATTAAGACAATATCTCTACCGCTAAAATCTTGACCTAAGATATTAAATAAAGGTTTTGTAAGTTTAACAAGCCAAAAGATACTAAATAAAAGTGCTATACGAGTTAGCATAGCAAAACCAAGTCCTAAAATACGGCCTTTATTTTGAAGGTGTTTTGGTAATTTACTTACTAAAATAGTAAGAAAAATAATATTATCTATTCCTAAAACTATCTCAAGTAATACTAAAGTTACGAAAGATAATATGCCTTCTGAAGTGAAAATCCATTCAAACATAATTGTCCTTTTTATTGATTAAAAAATGCTATCCTAACCGAAATTTTTTAAAGGAGATTAAATGAGATTAGAACACGATTTTTTAGGCGAACTTGAAATTGCTGATGATATTTATTATGGAGTTCAGACCTTAAGAGCAGTGCAAAATTTTGACATTTCAGGAAAGCGTTTAAAGGACTTTCCAAGACTAATTATATCTTTTGCGAAAGTAAAAAAAGCAGCAGCTTTAGCTAATTATGAATTAGGCTTAATTAATGAAGAGATTAAAAACGCTATTTGTTTTGCTTGTGATGAATTAATAGCTGGAAAATATAAAGACCAATTTGTTGTAGATATGATACAAGGTGGTGCAGGAACTTCTACAAATATGAATGCAAATGAAGTTATAGCAAATATTGCTTTAGAAAAATTAGGGCATAAAAAAGGTGAGTATGAGTATTGCCATCCAAATGACCATGTGAATTTATCTCAAAGCACAAATGATGCTTATCCAACATCTTTAAGAGTTGCTTTATATGATTATTTAAGCGATTTAATGAAAGCTATGAATTATTTAAAAGCAGCTTATGAAAGAAAAGCAATTGAGTTTAAAGATATTATAAAAATGGGAAGAACCCAGCTTCAAGACGCAGTTCCGATGACTTTAGGAAGAGAATTTAAAACTTTTGCTGTAATGCTTGGCGAAGATATACAAAGAGTTAGCGAAGCAAGAAGCTTAATTTTAGAAATTAACTTGGGTGCAACTGCTATTGGAACAGGAATTAATTCTCATCCTGATTATCCACCAATCGTTGCAAAACACCTTCAATACATAACAGGTGCAAATTTTGTAATAGCAGATGATTTAATAGAAGCTACACAAGATACAGGAGCTTTCGTTCAAATTAGTGGAGTTTTAAAAAGAGTTGCAACAAAATTAAGTAAAGTTTGCAATGATTTAAGATTGCTTTCTAGTGGTCCAAAATGTGGTTTAAATGAAATTAACTTACCAAAAATGCAACCAGGCTCATCAATTATGCCAGGTAAGGTAAATCCAGTTATCCCTGAAGTAGTAAATCAAGTGTGTTATTATGTAATTGGTGCTGATGTTAGTGTTACTTTAGCTTGCGAGGGCGGACAATTACAATTAAATGTATTTGAACCACTTGCAGCATATAGTTTATTAAATAGTATTTGTATGCTTGAGCGTTCTATGAAGACTTTAGCTGATAAATGTATAGATGGTATCACAGCAAATAAACAAATATGCGAAGATTTTGTGATGAATAGTATAGGAATTGTAACCGCACTAAATCCTTATATAGGTTATGAAAATAGTGCAAGTATTGCAAAAGTTGCATTGCAAACGGGTGCAAGAGTTTATGATTTAGTTTTAGAGCGTAAATTAATGGATAAAGAAAAGCTTGATAAGATTTTAAGCCCTGAGTTTATGTTAAAGCCACATATGGGAGAAATTAAATAATATTTTGAAATAGGAATTTTAAATTCCTATTTCTTTAAAAGTAATAGATAATAATTTAATCTAAATAATAAAAATTATTATTTATTGCTTTTGTTTAAATTTAGCTAATTTTTTTTAGTTAAAATTTATCTTTAACAATCACAAGGAATAACAATGTATAAGATGATATCAAGTATGAAATTAAGCATAATTTTGTTTTTGTTGTTTGCTTTTGCTAGTGGTTTAGCAACTTTTATAGAAAGCAAATATGGAACTCCTACAGCTTGGGCTTTAATATATGCTAGCTGGTGGTTTGCTGCTATTCAGGTATTGCTAGGAATTAATTTATTTTTTGCAATATTTAGATATAAAATGTATGAAAAATTACCGCTTTTTATATTCCATCTTAGTTTTTTATTTATGCTACTTGGCTCGGCACTTACTAGGTATTATGGATTTGAAGGATATATTCATATAAGAGAAAATGAAACTTCAAATATAGTAAGCTCAAGAGAAGCATTTTTTAGTATTTCTGCTATGAAAGATAATAAATACTATTCAAGCGATGAGTTTAAATATATAAGCGTAATAGGTCATAATGATGTAGATATTAACTTAGATTTAGATGGCAAAATAGCTAATTTAAAATTAGAAAAAGTTATTTTACACGCAAAACCAGCTTATAAAGAAGAAATAGGTGGAAAACCTTTTGTGTTATTAAATGTTTCAGGAGAGCAAGGCTCAAGTGCATTAGCCCTTGATGAAGGTAGATTTGTTGTATTAGGAGAAGTTGTAATAGCAAATAAAAAAACTATTTCAATGAATGCTAAGCTTTTAGAATTTAACGAAAACAAAATTAAAGCGAATTTTGATTTAGAAATATTTGATGTTAAAAATAAGAAAAATATAAAATTATTAGCTGATAATGAATTTAGCCTTGATGATGGAATGGTAATTTCATTTGAAAATTACAAAATTGGATTTGATAAATTTTACAAAAACGGCGTTAAATACTACGAAGATAGCAAAGATAGCGAGTATCCAAATGCTTATTTAGTAAAAGTAACTTATGATAATGATAGTTTATACGCATATTTATTTGAAGGAGAAGGGCAAAAAATCACTCTAGCAAATCAAACTTTTAGCATATCTTATACTGCTAAATTACTTGAATTACCATTTAGCTTTACTTTAAACAAATTTGAATTAGAGCGTTATATGGCTTCAAATTCTCCGAAATCTTATGCAAGTTATATTAGAATAAATGATGATGAAAGTAAGGATTATAAGATTTATATGAATAATGTATTAGACCATAAGGGTTATAGATTTTATCAAAGCTCATACGATAAAGATGAGCTAGGAACTATTTTAAGTGTAAATCAAGACCCAGGCAAAATACCAACTTATATTGGATACTTATTATTAGGTATAGGATTATTTTTAAACTTGATTTATAAAAATTCACGCTTTATGATTTTAACAAAACGCTTAGCAAAAATGAGTTCATTAGTGCTTTTACTTAGTGCTTTAACTCCGCTTTTACATTCTGATGACATTAATGAAGCTATAGATAATGCTAATAAAAATCTAGCCCCAGTTAGCCTAGAAGAACATGTAAAAGAATTAAGCGTTTTACCAGTTCAAAAAGACAATGGAAGAATAGCTCCATTTGGCTCATTAGCACTTGATTTAGTAAATAAAATTCATAAAACAAGCACTTATCAAGGCAAAGATGCAACAGAGCTTTTAATATGGATTATGAGTGATTTTAAAGACTTTTCTAAAGAAAAATTTATTTATCTAAGCAATCAAGAAATAAGAGATTTTTTAAATCTTGGCAAGGGTAAATATGCTAGTTTTTACGATTTTTTTCCAAATAATGTATATGCTTTAAAAGATGAAGTAGATAAAGCTTTAAGAACCAATCCAAACAAGCGTGGAACTTATGAAAAAGAATTATTAAAAGTTGATGAGCGTTTAAATCTTTTATATTACGCTTCTTTAGGTGGTTATGTAAGAGCTAGTTTTGAAGATGGTAAAGCTTTAAATGTTTTAGAAACTAGCAAACCTGATTTAAAAGCTTATTTTTTATCATTAATAAATGCAAATAAAGACAATAATTATGCTTTAAGCTCAAAGATTTTAAATGAGATTAAAGCTAGTCAAGGAACTAATATTGATGAAGCAAAATTTAAATTAGAAATCGCTTTTGATAAGGTAGGGATTTTTACAAAATTAAGCCCTGTTTATTTATTAGGTGGTTTAGTGCTATTAATTTTAGTATTTTCAAGAATGATTAGTGGTAAAACAAGTCTAAAAACTGCCTTTAAAATAGTTTATTATCTAAATATTTTAGTTTTCATAGTTCATACAATTGCACTTGCTATTAGGGGATATTTAAGTGGTCATGCACCTTGGTCAAATTCTTATGAAAGTTTATTGTATATTTCTTGGGCATTAAGCTTAAGTGGTATTGTATTTTCTAAAAAAAGTCCTATTTCATTATCACTTACATCAATTCTTGCAGCTATTGTTTTAATGGTAGCTCATCTTAGTTCAATTGACCCACAAATAGGCAATCTCGCACCTGTTTTACAAAGTTATTGGCTAACAATTCATGTTAGTATCATAACTGCTAGTTATGGATTTTTAGGTCTATGTGCTTTACTTGGAATTTTTGTATTAGTTTTATTTATTATGTTAGGAAAAAATAAAAAGCTAAATGAAAGAATAAAATCAAATATAAAAGAAGCTACAATGATTAACGAAATGGCTATGATTTTAGGCTTATCATTGCTTACTTTAGGTAATTTCTTAGGTGGTGTTTGGGCTAATGAATCTTGGGGAAGATATTGGGGCTGGGATAGTAAAGAAACTTGGGCTTTAGTATCTATTTTAGTTTATGCTGCAGTTTTACACATTAGAATGATTAAAGGAATAAATAATCAATTTACATTTGCAGTATGCTCTATGTTTGCATATTTGAGTATTATTATGACTTATTTTGGAGTGAATTACTTTTTAACAGGTATGCACTCATATGCTGCAGGAGAAGCTGCTAGCGTGCCTATTTATGCTTACATTAGCGTAGGAGTTATGGCATTATTAGCAATTGTTGCAAGTAAAAATAAAAAGGAAGCAGAACTTTTATGAGAGATAATGTATTTATAATTGTCGGCGTAGTAGCTTTTTTAGTAATTATTGCTCTAGTTTTTTATTTTATAATTAAGAGCTCAAAAAATAAAGAAAATCAAATTCTTCCACAAGAAAAGCAAGAAGTAGTCAAGAAAGTAAATGCTTTAGATGATTTGATAAAAGCAGCAAAGAGTGCAAAAACTCCAGCTGCTTTAAATAAAGTAGTTTTAGCGTTTTTACAAAGTCAAAGTCTTGAAAATAGAGCAAGTCTTACAACTTTAAGTGAAGATGCTAAAAAAAAATTAGGATTTATTAGTGTTGTTTGTGCTAACAAATGTGCTGAAGCAAAATTAATTGCTTTTTTAAATCACGAATTGGGTAAAAAATATCCAAGTTACAAAAGAGAAATAGATTTATATGAGAATTTAGGACTTGCAAGAAGAAGGATGAAGTAATTGAATAAACTTTATTTTAGGTATCTTGCTAGCCTTTATCTTAAAAATTGTTTAATTTTCATTATTGCTTTTGTAGGATTTTATTTATTTATAGATATTTTAATTAATTATAAAAAGCTGCATTTAAACACTAATATATTCTTATTATATATTGTATATACAATGCTTACAGCTTTTTATTATATATTGCCAATAGCTTTAATACTTGCTATGATTTTTACAAAAATATCTCTTATTAAAAAAAATGAATTTATAGCGTTTTATTCTTTAGGGCTTAGCAAAAACGCAAGTGTTACGCCTATAATGTTTATAAGTTTAATAATAAGTTTTATCGCAATTTTTTTAAACTATACAAATATTGCTTATGCAGAAAACTATAAAAGCAATATTTTAAAATACGGATATTTAAGCAAAGAACAAATAGATTTGTTTTTTAAATATCAAGATGATTATATTTATATAAAAAGCTATGATAAATCTACAATGAATGATATTAAAATTATCAAAAAAACAAATAATGAAATATCTAAAATCATCTTAGCAAAAAGAGCAAATTTTATTGATAATAATTGGGTTTTAGAAGACGCAAAAGTTATGGAATTTAAATTAGGAAATAATTTTGATGATACCTTTATAATTAATCAAAATTTAGAAAAAGAAATGATTTTAAAAGATTTTAACCCAAGTTTGCTTGATAATTTAGGCACTGATGATAGCTCTTTAAAAGACGCATTTTTTTATCTTAATAATTTTGAAGCTAATAAAAACATAGCAAGAGCTAGTATTTATAAGCAAAGTATATTTTTATTATATGCTCCATTTTTTATGCTTATAATTTTTTATAATATTCCTATTATGCCAAGATATAATGATTTAAATATCTATGCTTTAACATATACAAGTTTATCTTTATTAGTTTATGGAATTTTATTTTTGTTATTAAGATTTGCTAGTAATGGTAGTATAAATCCTGAACTAGCTATTCTTTTGCCAATAAGTATAATTATTGTATATTCATTAATGAAGTTTAATAAAAATAAGTGATTATAAAAGGAGCAAAAAATGGACTTTTTAAAACTTGCAAATGGTATTAATACACCTTTTTATTTGTATGATTTTAACGAGATTGAAAATAGATTTAATAGTATTAAAAAAGCATTTAGTGGAGCTAAAAATAATATTTTTTACGCGGTTAAGGCTAATTCAAATTTATCTTTATTAAAGTTTTTAGCGAATTTAGATAGTGGATTTGATTGTGTTAGTGCAAATGAGATTAGAAGAGCTTTAAAAGTAGGTGCTAAACCTTATAAAATAATTTTTAGTGGGGTTGGTAAAAGTGCAAGTGAATTAGAATTTGCAATAGAGCAAAAAATACTTTATATAAATGTAGAAAGTAGTGCTGAATTAGAGCTTTTAGAAAGTATTGCAAAGAGTAAAAACCAAGTAGTAAATATAAGTATTCGTGTAAATCCTAATATAGATGCAAAAACCCATCCTTATATTTCAACAGGTCTTAAAGAAAACAAATTTGGAGTTAGCCTAGATAATGCTAGGGCTATGTTTTTAAAAGCACATAAATCAGATTATTTAAATCCAGTAGGAGTTCATTTTCATATAGGTTCAAATATCTTAGAATTAAGTAGTATTATCCAAGCTGCTATTTTGGTAGAAAAATTTATAAAAGAGCTAAATACCGCAGGGCTAAATATTAAGTTTTTTGATATTGGTGGCGGAGTTGGTATTAAATACAAAAATGATGAAATTGAGCCTAATTTAGATGAGTTTGCACATATGATTAAAAATATTGCAAAAGCACAGGATTTGACAATTTGCTGTGAGCCAGGTCGCTATATTGTAGGAAATGCAGGTTATTTAGTAAGCAAGGTTTTATATGAAAAAATTAACGAAGGCAAAAGATTTGTAATATGCGATGCTTCTATGTGTGAGCTAATTCGCCCAAGTTTATACGAAGCATACCACGAGATTTTAAGCTTTCCTAGTGTAAATAAATTAAATGAAAGTAGCAAGGCTGATTTGGTTGGTGGAGTTTGTGAAAGTGGAGATTTCTTAGCAAAAGATGTAGTTTTACCACCTTTAATGGCAAATGATTTAGTAGTTATTAAAAGTTCAGGAGCTTACGGATTTGTAATGAGCTCAAATTATAATTCAAGAACAAAGGTTGCTGAATATTCTTTATATAACAATGAGTTAAAATTAATAAATAAAGCTCAAAGTTTTGATGAATTAATAGCTAATGAATTATCTTGTTTGTGAGTATATTATGAATTTAGAAGAAATTAGACAAAATATAAATAAAATTGATGATGAAATAATTAAATTATTAAATCAAAGAATGGAATTTGTAAAGCAAGTTGGTATTTTAAAGCATAATGAAGGTAGTCCAATTTATCGTCCTGTAAGAGAAAATGAGATAATAAATAGACTAAGCGAAAATAGCAAAGGCTTATTAGAAAAAGACGCAATTAAAGCAATTTATCAAGAGATTTTTGCAATTTCAAGAAATCTTGAATTACCACAAAGAGTTGCGTTTTTAGGTCCAATTGGCACTTATACTCATCAAGCAGCAAGATTGTGGTTTGGAGCGCTTAGTGAATATATTGAGATTGCTACTATTGAAGATGTTTTTGTTAGTTTAAATAACGATGAAGTATCTTATGCAGTAGTTCCTATAGAAAACAATACAGAAGGTGGGGTTGGAGCTACTCTTGATTGTCTTGCAAAATACGATGATATTTTGATTTTTGCTGAAAATTATTTAGATATTCATCATTCATTCGCAAGCACAACTGATGATATAAGAGATATTAAAGTGATTTTTTCTCATCCACAAGGCTATAATCAGTGTAAAAAATTCTTAGAAGCTCATAATATTTTAGATGTTGAGTTTGTCCCTACTAAAAGCACAGCCGCTGCTGCAAAATTAGCAAAAGATACGCCAAACTCAGCTGCAATTTGCTCAAAAATTGCAGCAAAACTAAGCGATTTGCCTTTAATGTTTGAATGTATTGAAGATAATAAGGCAAATAAAACTAGATTTTTAGTGCTTAGCAAACATTCTTGCGAAAAATCAAGCAATTCTAAAACATCAATTCTAGCAAATACAGCACATAAAGCAGGTGCTTTAGTTGATTTGCTTAATGAGTTTAAAGAAGCAAATATCAATTTAACTAAAATTGAATCAAGACCTTTAAAGAAAAAAGAATTTGAATATAGTTTTTTTATTGATTTTGACGGACATATTGATGATTTGAATGTGCAAAAAATCTTAAAAAATAAAACAAATATAAAATGGCTTGGCTCATATTTAAAGAATGATAAATGATTAAGCAATTTTTACAAGGAATAGGCAAGTTCTATTCAGGTTTAGAAAAAAAACAAAAACTAACTATATTAGCAGCCATTATTGCAACCGTTGCTTTTATAGTTTTTTTACTTGTATATAATTCTGGTAATAATAAAAACTACTCTGGTTATTCTGTTTTATTTGATGAATTAGATACTAAAAATTCAGCTGCAGTTGTATCAATATTAGAAAAAAATCAAATAAATTATATTTTAAAAGATGAAAGCACCATTTTAGTTCCAAGTGCTGATGTTTATAAGCAGCGTTTAGAAGTGGCAAGTGCTGGAATTTTAAAGGATAATAAAGTAGGTTTTGAGATTTTTGATAAACAAGAATTTGGAGCTACTGATGAAGAGCAAAAAATCAAGTTTAAAAGAGCTTTAGAAGGTGAATTATCAAGAACTATTGAGAGCTTAAATCCTATTAATAAAGCTGCAGTTCATATTGCTTTTGGTAAAGAATCTTTATTTGTAAAAGAAAAAGAGCCGCCAACAGCTTCAGTAGTTTTAAATATTAAAATGGGTATGAAATTAGGTCAAAAACAAGTTTTAGGGATTAAAAATCTTGTTGCTTCATCTGTTGCTAGTTTAAGTGTTGAAAATGTTAAGATAATTGACCAAAATGGGGTTAATTTAGGCGCTGATGAAGTAGGGCTTGATGTAGATGAATTAAACGCACAAATAAATTATAAAAAAGAATATGAAAATTCATTAGAGCAAAAGATTATAAATGTTTTAGCACCTGTTCTTGGTGGTTGGGATAGAGTTGTTGCTAGAGTTAATGCTGATTTTAATTTTGATAAGGCAAATAGTCAAAGTGAAGTATTTGACCCAAATTCAGTCGCTAGAAGTGAGCAAAGTTTAGAAGAGAAAAAAGAAGGCAAAAAAGGCAAAGAAGTAGGCGGAGTGCCAGGAGCAATATCAAATATTGGACCAGTTCAAGGCATTGAAGATGGAGAAAATAAAGAAAGTTATAGCAAAAATCAAAGCACAATTAATTATGAAATATCTAAAAAAATTACAACTATCAAAGGTCAATTTGCAACCTTAAATAGAATTAGTGCAGCAGTAGTAGTAGATGGAAAATACGAAATTGATGAAAATGGCGAAGTAAAATATGTAGCAATTAGCGATGATGAGCTTAAAAAATTACAAGGTTTAGTAAAAAACGCAATAGGATTTAATGATACTAGAGGAGATAGCGTTAGTGTTGATAATATTAGATTTAATAATATTAAAGCTCCAGTTCCACCATCAATTAAAATTACTAATTTCTTAGAAAGTTATATAATGCCGTTTATTCCACCTGCAAAATATATTTTTGCTATGGTGTTAATGTTTATATTTTATAAAAAGGTTATATCTCCGTTTATCAAGAAAATGCTTGAGGATAAGGTATTTACACCTGAAGAATTAGAAGAAATTAGGCGTGAAGAAGGTGCTGATGATGAAGAAGATGCGATAGAAAAATATCAACAAGCTAAAAAAAGAGTTGAAGAACAACTTGGAATTGACGCTGGATTTAGTGAAGATGAATTACAATATGATATTTTACTTGAAAAATTAAAAACTATTAGCACAGAAAAAAGTGATGAGGTTGCTATGCTATTTACTAGCTTACTTAAAAACGACAATGAATTTAATCAATCTCAAAAGGAAATGTAATGGCAAATTTAACTAACGAGCAAAAAGCCTTATATAATGATTTAAGTATCTTAGAAAAAATTGCAATATTTTTAATCCAAATGGGAGAAGAGCCAAGCACATTGATATTTTCTAATCTTGATATTGCTATGGTTTCAGAAATTACAAAATATATAGCTAGTGCAAGAAGCGTTGATAGAGCAGTAGCTACTGCTGTATTAGAAGAATTTCACGCTTTACTTAAATCAAATCAGTATATTAAAAATGGTGGTTTGGAATTTGCTAAAGAGATTTTATATAATACTTATGGGATTGAAGAAGCTGAAAAAATCTTATCAAAATTAGCAAAAACTTTAGATGGAAATCAAGCATTTTCTTACCTTAGCAATATTAAACCTCAACAATTAGCTGACTTTATCGTAAATGAATATCCACAAACAATAGCTTTAATTATTGCACATATGGAGCCTACTAAAGCGGCTGAGACTTTAGAGTTTTTTGAAGATAATTTAAGAAGTGAAGTAATTCATAGAATTGCTACTTTAGGTGATATTAGCCCAAGTATTATTAAAAGAGTTTCAACCGTTTTAGAGAGTAAATTACAATCTCTTACATCTTATAAAGTTGAAGTTGGTGGGACTAGAGCAGTTGCTGAAGTGCTTAATCGTCTAGGTCAAAAATCAAGTAAATCAACTATTGCATATTTAGAGCAAACTGATGAAAAACTTGCAACTACTATTAAAGATATGATGTTTACTTTTGATGATATTACTAAATTAGGCACAACAGCAATTAGAGAGATATTAAAAGTTGCTGATAAAAAAGATTTAATGATAGCTTTAAAAGGAAGCACGGAAGATTTAAAAGGTATGTTTTTATCTAATATGAGCCAAAGAGCAGCGGAGAGTTTTAATGAAGAAATGGGATTTTTAGGTGCTGTTAGGGTAAAAGATGTAGAAGAAGCACAAAGAAAAATCGTTGAAGTTGTTCAAAAGCTTAATGAAAGCGGAGTAATACAATTAGGCGAAAGTGATGAGATGATAGAATGATGAAAACTATTATTGATAATAAAGCCAAAGAGCATCATATTCAAAATTATAAATTTAAAATTCTAAGCTCATTTGACACTGATACAAGTGAAGAGCAGCTTAGTGAAGTTGTTGAAACTCCACAAGAAATAAAAGAAGAGCCTGTAATAATTAAAGAAATTACTCCGCCACCACCACCGCCACCAAATCCAATCAATGAAGAAATGCTTAAAAAAATGGAAACTTTAAGCGATAATGTAGTAAAACTTCAAATGAAACTTGAAAAACAAGAAGAAGAATTTGAAAAAAGACTTTTAAATGAGATTGAAATAGCTAAAAAAAACGCTTATGAAGAAGGTTTAAACGCAGGTAAATCTCAAAACGAAGATAAAATAAACGAGCTTAGTATAAATGTATCAAATAGTATTAAAAAGCTTGAAAATAAATGCCAAGAATTAAGTAATTTTTGTGAAAAAACAAAAAGCGATTTAAACGAAGCTGCTTATTTAATAGCTAAAGAAGTAGTAAATAAAGAGCTAGAAACAAGTTCAGCAAAAATTGCTCTAGCTTATGCAAATACGATAATGCAAGGAATTGATAAAAGCATTAAGATTAAAATCAGCGTAAATCCTAAGGATTTTGATTATTTAAATAAAGAATTAAGTTCAAATAGGATTGAAATCTTAGCTGATGATGCTATTAATAAGGGTTGTTTGATTATTAATTCAGATACATTAAATACTCAAATTAACTTAAAAGAAAGATTAGCACAAGCAAGGAGTATGATATTAGATGAAGCGTAAAATTGAAAATATCAAAAGCCTTAATGAAAACGAATTAAAAGAATTATGTAGTGATATAAGAGCTACAATCATTGAGCAAGTTAGCAAAAACGGCGGTCATTTATCGTCTAATTTAGGCGTGGTTGAACTAAGCGTTGTTCTTCATCATTTATTTGATATAAAGGAAAATCCTTTAATTTTTGATGTATCTCATCAATGCTACGCACATAAAATATTAACAAATAGGAATTTAGAAAATCTAAGACAATTTAATGGAATTAGTGGTTATACCGAGCCAAATGAGAGCGAGTATGATTTTTTTATAGCAGGGCATTCATCTACTTCAATATCTCTTGCAACGGGGGTTGCAAAGGCTTTTAGTCTTAATAAAAAAGATGCAATTCCAATTGCTATTATTGGTGATGGGGCGATGGGCTGTGGATTAGCTTATGAAGCTTTAAATGAATTAGGAGATAGAAAATATCCAAGTATTATTATCTTAAATGATAATAAAATGAGTATTAGTAAGCCTATTGGTGCAGTTTCAAGATTTTTATCAAAAAGTTTATCAAGTCCAATTTATCAAAAATTTAAAAAAGGCGTTGAAGCAATGCTTGAATACTTGCCTGAAGGTGCTAGATATACTGCAAAAAGATTTGAAGATGGATTTAAATTAATCACTCCTGCTGGAATGTTTTTTGAAGAATTAGGGCTTGAATATATTGGCCCAATTGATGGGCATAATATTGCTGATTTAATAACTGCATTAAATCTAGCAAAAAGTCTTAAAAAGCCTGTATTATTGCATATTCAAACAATTAAAGGCTATGGTTATGAGTATTCTTTAAATGATGAGGGTAGTTGGCACGGAGTTGGAGCTTTTGATATAAAAACAGGTAAGAGTTTAAGTAGTTCAAAAAAACCTAGTGCAACGGCAATTTTTAGTGATATTTTAGATGAACTAGCAAGTAAAAATGAAAAAATAGTAGGTCTTAGTGCAGCTATGCCAAGTGGCACTGGAATTGATAAATTAATAGCAAAATATCCTAATAGATTTTATGATGTAGGAATAGCAGAAGCTCACGCAGTAACTTCAATGGCTGCTATGAGTAAATGTGGTTTTATGCCTGTAGTAGCTATTTATTCAACTTTTTTGCAAAGAGCTTATGATAGTTTAATTCACGATTGTGCAATACTTAATCTTAATATGGTTTTTGCACTTGATCGTGCAGGGATTGTAGGAAATGATGGCAAAACTCATCAAGGAGCTTTTGATATTTCATATATATCTTGCATACCTAATTTTAAAATTTGTGCTCCAACGAATGCTAAAAGTTTTAAATTATTGCTTGAATACGCTACAAGTAAAGTTGGGCTAATTGCTATTCGCTATCCAAGGGGAAGTTTTGCCTTAGATGAGAGCTATGAGCCAAGCTTAAAAACTCATTTTATTAAAAATGTAAATTCTAATATAAGCTTTTTAGGTTTTGGAGAAGGCGTTGCAAAAGCTTTAGCAGTTAGTGAAGAAATAAATGCAAATGTAATTGATTTAGTATTTGCTAAACCACTTGATAAAGAGTTTTTATTAAATCTTGCTAAGAGTTCAAAAGAATGGCATATTTTTAGCGAAAGTGCAAAAATAGGCGGATTAAATTCTATAATTTCTAGCTTTTTAAAAGAATATGATTTAGACATTAAATTAATATCTTATGAATACGAAGATGAGTTTATAACTCACGGAAATACAAATGAAGTTATGCAAAGCTTAGGGCTTGATGCAAAAAGTATTATAAATAAAATTAAAGGCAATAAATGATAGTTAGTGCAGGAATAAGTGAGATTTATGATTACGCAGAGCCTATTGGATTAGGCAGTAATTGTTCTATAAAACTTAGCGAATTAATACTTAAAAAGCAGCCAAAAAGATTGATTTTCATAGGTTCAATGGGGCTTTATACTAAAGAAATTGAGCTTTTTAGCGTAAATGAGTTTAAAAGTGCTGTAAATATTGAATTAGCTATGTTAGATGATTTAGTTTATACCCCTATGAAAATGGATGAAATTCCTGTTTTAAATTCTTCTAATTATATTTGTAAAAATTATGAATACGCTAAGAAAATGAATGAAAAATACGGGATATTAGGCGAAAATATGGAGTGTTTTAGTTTTTTTGCGACTGCTAATTATTATAAAATCCCAGCTAGTGCAATTTTAGTAGCGACTAATTATTGTGATGAATTCGCACACGAAGAATATATAAAAAACATAGCAAAAGCTAATGAAATATTAGAAAATTACTTAGAAAACAAAGGACTTTTATGAAAGAATTATTAGATTTTTTACCAGAAGAATATAACCTTAGTCCAAAATATCTAAATAATGAATTAGCAAAATTTGTATATCAAAAATATATAAATGATTTTAGCGAAGCTACAAGTTTATCAAAAGCTCTAAGAGAGCAATTAAAAAATGAATTTAACATTATGCCACTTAGCTTAAAAATAGCTCAAACAAGCATTGATGGGAGTATTAAATTCTTATTTTCCTTGCACGATAATCACACAATAGAAAGCGTTTTGCTACCTATGAAAAAAGAAAGAATAGAAAATGGTGTGAAAAAAAGTGCAAAATACACTATTTGTATAAGTAGCCAAGTAGGTTGCAAAAGTGGTTGTGCCTTTTGTTTAACGGGTAAAAGTGGGCTTATTAGAAATCTTAGCACAGCTGAAATAGTAGCTCAAGTATTATTTATCAAAAAATACGCAAAAATCCCTTATGAGCAAGGTATTAATATAGTTTTTATGGGTATGGGAGAGCCACTTGATAATTTAAAAGCAGTTAGCAAGGCTATTAAAATCTTTTCTCATAACGATACTCTAGCAATATCTCCACGCCGTCAAACAATCTCAACAAGCGGTCTTGCAAAGCAAATTGAAGAATTAGGCAAGATGAATTTAGGTGTATTACTTGCAATTTCGCTTCACGCTGTAAATGATACTTTAAGAGATGAATTAATGCCTATTAATAAGGCTTATAATATTGAAAGCGTTTTAAATGCGGTAAGGAATTTCCCAATAGATGCTAGAAAAAGAGTGTTATTTGAATATTTATGTTTAGGTGGGATTAATGATGATTTAAGCCACGCAAAGGCTTTAGTAAAATTACTACACGGAATAAAAGCTAAGATAAATTTAATTTATTTTAACCCACACGAAGGCAGTATCTATAAACGCCCAAGTGAAGAAAAAGTAATTGCTTTTAGAGATTATTTACAAGCACACGGACAAAACGCTACCATTAGACAAAGCAAAGGGCTTGATATTAGTGCAGCGTGCGGGCAATTAAGAAATAACGAGGATGAAAATGCAAAAACCATCATATAGAATAGCTCAAATATTAGTAAGACTTTATAATGAAGAGATATTAAATAAGCACGATTTAGCTGAAGAATTTGGAGTAAATGCTAAGACTATTCAGCGTGATATTAATGAAAGATTATCAAAATTACCAATAATTGCTAGAAGAAATGGGGATTATAGTTTAGATAAAGCTTATATTAAAAGCAATCACGAAGAGATTAGAAAACTTATAAAAATATTTGATATTACTATGCTTCCAACAAGGCTTAGCGATGAGTTTTTAAACAATCTTTTTACTCAAAAAGAACTACCAATTACTAATATTAAAAATAACGAAATTGATGATATTAGTAGTGTTTATGAGAGCTTAACTAATGCGATTTTAAATAAGGTAAAAATTAAAATAACTTATAATGCAAAAGAAAGAACTCTAATGCCTTATAAATTAGTAAATCATCAAGATATTTGGTATTTATTAGCTTGTGAAGAAGCTGAACTTAAAAGCTTTACTTTATATAAAATCAAAAATTTATTAATCACACAAGAAGAATTTATCCCAAATGAAAGCACACAAGAGCTGATTAACAATAATTCAAGTAGTTTTATATCAAATAATATTACAAATGTTATTTTAGAATTAGATTGTGTTGCTAAAGAATATTTTTTAAAAAGAGCAATATTAAAAAATCAAAGAATAATCTCAAGCCATTTAGACAAAATCATAATAGAAACAGAAACAAGTTATGAAGATGAGATTATTAGGCTAGTTTTTAAATGGATTCCACATATTAAAATTCTTGAGCCAAAAAGCTTAGCAAATGAGTGCAAGGCTAGAATTAAAGAATATTTAAAGAATATTTAATGCAAAAGCAAAAGATATTTGAAATAATTTGTAATGAGTGTAAAGAAAAGCAAATTAGCATAGTAAATATTGAAGGATTTAGCATAATAAATGAAGAGATTTTTTGTCTAAAAAGCTCAAATAAGATTTCTTATAATGATTTAAGATATATTGATTTTGCTTATATTTTATTAGAAATTAACACTAAAAATAGTTTAATAAATGCTTTTAGTATAGCTGCAAAATTAGTAAGCGATGATTATGAAGAACATAAAGAATTATTAAAAAAATGCTTTTTGCTCTTAGATGATACAATGCATTTTAAAGACCTTGAAAAATGTTTAATAATGTTGCAATTAAAAGAAAGTTACGATAAGTTAGAAGATAAATTCTAGTAGATTATTTACTAGAATTATTGTTTTTTACTATTTGATGAAGACAAGAGCCATCTTTAACATTTATAAATTCATCATTTTTAGAAATAGCTACAAAGATTTCATCATTATTTTTTAAATAGTGTTTTTCTCCAAAAGGAGTATAAGATAAAGCACCTAAACATATCAATAAATTTGCAGGCTTACTAGCTATTAAAGGTCTTATATCTTCAAGGGTTGCTATGTCTATTTGATTATTTATAGTATCAATTAGCCAAGTGATTAATGTATTTGAATAATAAAAATAATTTTTTATATAATCTTCGTTTGCGTATTTTATTATCTCATTATCTCTTTTTAAATAGCAGTGGATTTTATAATCATTTAATTCATCAAGATTATTTAAAGGAACTAAATTCCCAATACCTTTACTAGCAGTTGAGAAGTTCTTTTTAGAAGATATTTTATTTTCATTTACTCTTTTACTAGCGTCATTAAACGCTGCATAAAATTGTGGTTTTAAATCACTTAGTTTATCATTTTCATAAAAAGCTTTAAAAATTACACATAATTCAGGTTCAATTTGAACAAAATCTCCATCTAAAATAAGCTCATTTTCACTAATACAAAATCTCTTTAAATATTCTTTATCACTATCTTTAGAGTAGAATGGAAACACACCTTTAGGTGCAAAATCACTTGTGTGTAATTCAGTAAAATCTTTAGCTTCGTTAGCTTGATTTAAATGATTAGGGACATTTCCTATTACACCTAAGCATAAATAGTCTTTAAACATTATTTTTCCTTAAATTGAAATATTTTTATAATTTATAGCATTAATTGATAAGTTTTATGTAAAATAAATATACTTTTTTTATTTTAGGAGAAAATATGAAAAAAACGATATTTCTATCCCTATGTGCGATAAGTGTATTGCACGGAAGTATGGTAACAACAGAAAATAAAATTAAAGGTATTTTTATTGGAAATGTTGATAATGCGTATGGTGCTGCACATACTAAACTTGAATTAATACAAGACTTTTATAATTATGGTCGTGATAATGCAATCATTGGTTGTCTTCACGGAAGACCTGGTAGTGATGCTTGGGCTTATTATGATTGCGCTTCTTTAATGCAAGTTTATAGTTATAAAGATGGTAGCGGAAATCCTGAAGCAGATAATGCAAATTATAGAGATAATGTATGGTGTATAGCTCAAGGTAGTAATGATTTAGGAACAAATAAAATTCCAACTGCTAGTGAGTTTATTGCAAATATTAATAAAGCTAATCTTGATGAAAAAGATGAACCTAATAAACCTAAAGTATTATATGTTTCAAAAGATAAGGTAAGTCCACATGTTCCATACAATACTAGTGTATATAATTATAGTTTAGGAAATTATCAAGAATCATATAAAGATTTTGGCGTAAATACTACAGGTAGGCTATTGGTAATTGCTAAAAGTGATGAGAGTAAACAATTTAGTTTTTATCTAAGCGATAATATTAATCTTGGCTCTTTTCCTAATGATTTTAAAAACTTCGTAAATCAAAATCTAGGCATACAAAATGGACAAATGATACCAGGAACAGGCTCAAAACGCTCTCATATGTATCAAAGTTGGGCTCTTTTAGCTCAAAGAACAATATCAGGTGGCAAAGATAGAGGTGCTTGGTGTAATCAGATTTATCATTGGGATAATCGTAATTTTAAAAATGGTAAAGGTTGTGGTTCTAGTGATTGGAATAGTTTAAGCGCTCATGGAAAATATGTTAGATTTTTCCATTCTTTATGGGGTTTAGGTTATCAATTTAGAGCTTCTACTGCTAGTGACCATGTTTACGATATGAAAACAGGTGCGGCTCAATATGGTGGAATAAAAAATGAATATGGTCAAGTAGTTCCTTTTGGAATTAGTGGAGACCTTTATGGTTCTGCAGAATTTAGAGGGGATGATTGGCATGTTAGACATTATCCAGAAGGCTATAAAAGAGATTTGTATTACCAAACTTATAATTTAAGAAAAATAACTGAAGCAATTACTTTAAAAAATATAAGTTTATACGGAACTAATGAGTTTAATAATAAAGATAATGTGTTTCCTTTTTTTAATAAGAATTTAGACCAAGGTAGCAATAATTCTAATGCTTTTGGTAATGATAATAAGATAGGAAAATGTTATTTTATTAATTTACAATATTATGGAAGTAAAAATCAAAATGGTTATGCAAAGTTTGAAGCTATGCAATCTAGCAAATTATTATGGAATAAACCAGCTAATGAGTTTTTGCAAAACTATATAAGTAGTTTAGATGGTAAATATGCAATCGCTAATTACTCAATAGATAGAAGTAATATTTATACTAGAGCAACTTCTGGTGAAAAGCATATATTTACTTTAAATACTAGACCTACAAGTTTTAGATATGCTGATGCGAAAAAATACGGAAATTCTCCAGTAAATACTGCTATTAATGCTCAATATAATTTATATTTTTATCCTGACGCTGATGGAGCTAAAACTGCTGAAATTGATAAAAATTTAGTTCCTAGAAAAGCAAAAGTTGAAAATTTACCAAGTAGCTTTAATGAAAAAGAATTTTATGTTGTAACAGAGCTTAAATACGGGGTAAATAATAACGCTCAATTATCATTTACATACGAAGGCGTTGATTTAGACCCTAATAGATTAGGCTTTGAAAATAAACAAGAATGCGATATAAGTAGTGGTAAAAACTGCTCTAATATGAAATTTAAATTTAAAGATTTCAAATACAAAACTTATAAATTAAGCAAAACTGATGGTGGCTTTAAAGTAATTAGTGAAGATAGTGAAAAGAATGGCTATTTTGCAAGTGATTATACAACTGATGTGATGGCGTTAAGAGTTGATGAAGGATTACTAGATGCAATTAAATATAAATCTGGTGAATCAATCTTGTTAGAACTTACACTTGATAGAGGTTTTTATGCTGATGATAGACCATTTTTTGAAACCAATTCAACTACTATCATTAATGCTAAATCATCAGGTAAGTTTTATGTAATTATTAGTGATATTAATTTTAATGCTAGTAATGTAGATTTTGGTTCTATTTGGAACAAACAAGACCCTGATAAAATGCCTGTATTAAACAGCACTAGCACAGGCTTTAATACTACGACTGCAAATACGAGAATAGCTGGAAAACCTGTTTATTTAGGTATTCAAAGCGCAAAATCATCAAATAAATTAAATAATATTGATAATTTTGTAACCTTTGATGTAATAGACGCAAATACTAATGCAATATTGAAAACAGCAAATCTTACTTATTATGACAATGGAACAAGCAAGGTTAATATTAGTCACGACAATGATTATTTAGTAGGTAATCCAATATTTACTCAAACAGGATTTAGTGGTGCTTATCCGTTTTATAATGGCGTTGTTAGAATTGATGATTTAAAAGTAGGTAGATATAAAGTATGCTATACAATATATTCTAAATCTCAAGTTCAAGAAGAAATCAATAAAAACAATAACAATAAAGACGCTAAAAGCCTAATTGAAGTGCCTGTAAAAGCTAGAAATTGTACTAATGATTTTAGTTTAAGACCTGCTTTAGTTGAATACACTACAAGCACTACATTTACAGCTGGAGAAAATGCTCTTGCGGGTGGAAAAGTAGCAGTATTTAATGCGGGATTAAAAGATGCTGATGATAAGCTAATAGTAACAAATGAAGAATTTGCTTTAACAAAAACTACTTTAAGTGTAGAAGATAGTCAAGGTAAAAATTATGATTTTAGTTTAAATGCAACTAATAAAAATACTATATCTGATAGCAATGAAGTTGCGTTTGTAAAAGACAATAATAATACCTATAAAATCAATGACGCAGTTGTAAATTTCCCATTATCAACTGATGCAAAACTTAAATTATACGAAGGTAAATTCACAAAACCAGATAGCATTAAAGGTTTATGTAATGCAAATGCTATCAATAATAAAGTAGATGAATATGGAAAAGTAGGTTGTTTAATTGATAGTAAAAGTGCTATAGATATTAACTTTAGTAGTACTAAAGAGTATGTTTTAAGAACTCCTATAATAAACAATGCCTTTACAGATGAAAAAACATTCTTTAAGAGTGAAGTAGGCGATAATAATAGCTTAAAGATTTATTATGTATTTAATAATTTAGGTGCTAAGGATACAAATAGCTTAAATTATGTATATCATAAATTTAGCAAAGACCATAATCTTGAGTATGAATTAAATTTTGATAATACTGATAAACAAGCTAAAGATAGATATTTAGTAAATATTGATGAAAATTATACGGATAAAAGCTTTAATACGACAATTAATGGTGCAAATCAAATTCTAGTAGATAGAGTTATCATTACAAAAGATAAGTTAAATAAAGATTTTGATAAAAAATTAGAAGATTTATATAACAATACAAAAACAAATAACATTAATGCTGTTATAGCTGGATTTGCTGCACCAAAAGATAAAATATCTGTAGATTTAGAATTAGCTTACACTAAATACAAAAAAACTCCAGATAATAAAACAATAGATACTAATGCAAGTTTAGCTAAGCCAAGTGTTGCTGAGTTTTCATTATTAAAATCATCAAAAGTTTCTTTAGATGGAGCTAGCACTAATTTAGCTAATGAATACTCATTTATCTTTACTAATGTTACTTATAAAGATAATAAAGTAACAAATACTGACAAAATTACTTTAAATCCTACAACAGATTTAGAGCTTTATTATTTAAATAAGAAAAACGAAAGAACAAAAATACCTTTAAAGAGTTCTTTATATGATAAAGACGCTAGTGCTATTATTAATGAATTATCATTTAATGCTGAATATGGTTCAAGCTTTTTTAAAAATCCAAAAACAGGCGAAGTAACTATTACGCTATCACCTGATAATGCTAAAAAGCAATACATTAAAGAAGTAATTAATCTTAATAATACAAGTGATTTACATGGTGGTAAGTTCAGTTTAGAATTTACAAATGCTAAGTAATTTTAAGAAGGGTTTAAAAACCCTTCTTTTTATTAATGACAAGCTGGAGTGTTTGTCGTTGGTTGAATACTAGAATTATCAGCTTTAGTAGTGTTTAAAAACTCAACTAATTTAAATGCAGCTTCTTCATATCTTTTTGCTACTATTGAATTTGGCTCACACATAGAAATAGGCTTACCACTATCTCCACCCGTTCTAATTGATAAATCAATAGGAATACAAGCTAAAACAGAGCAATCATATTCATGAGCTAAATTAAGCGCTCCACCTTTACCAAAAATCTCATGCTCAACATCGCAATTAGGACAAATAAAACCACTCATATTCTCAATTACACCAGCTACAGGTATATTTAATTTATTAAACATATCTAAAGCTCTTTTACTATCATCAAGGCTTACTGCTTGTGGGGTGCTAACGCAAACTCCTGCACTAACAGGCACACTTTGAGCTAGAGTAATTTGTGCATCACCTGTTCCTGGAGGCATATCAAGTAATAATACATCAAGCTCACTCCATAACACATCGCATAAAAGCTGCTCAATTGCTTTCATAACCATAGAACCTCTCCACATTAATCCTTGTCCTTCTTCAATTAAAATTCCCATACTCATAAACTCAATTCCATAAGCTTTAACAGGACGGATTTTATTGCCTACTACTACAGGTTTTTCGTTTTCAGCACCAAGCATTCTTGGCATATTAGGACCATATATATCAGCATCTAGCACTCCTACTTTTTTACCAAGTTTTGCAAGTGATAATGCTAGATTTAGAGTAGTTGTGCTTTTGCCAACTCCACCTTTTCCACTACTAATCATCACAAAATGCTTAATTTGTGGAGCTAGATTTTTGATTTTTGGTCTTTTTACTTCTGGTTCTTCTAATTTTGGTTGAATGATTTTAAGCTCAAGTTTATAATGATTATTTCTAGCTATTGCTTCACATTCATTTCTAATAGCATTTGCTATTTCTACACTTGCAGCTGGAATTTCAATATCCATTAGGATAATATCTCCTGCTAATTCGCACCTTTTTACAAAACCAAAACTTACAATATCCTTTTGAAAATTAGGATATTTGACATTTTTGAATAGTTCAATTATTTCCATTTTTTCTCCTTTTTTTACCTTTTATGCTAACAAAAAAAGTAAAATAATAAGATGAAATTTGTATTTTTATTAATTATTAGTATTTTTTTAAGAGCAAGTGATATTAGTGTTTGTTATGTAAGTGATAGCTACAAGCGACTTGATACTATGTTTGGGCATATATTTTTAGCTTATAACAATAAAGCGGCTAGTTTTAATCTAAATAGTAATTTAAATATTAAAGATAATTTATCAGCACTTTTTGGAGTAGAAGGCATTATGCAAATTTTGCCTAAGGATAAATTAATTAAGTTTTATGAAGATGATGAAAGACAAGTAAAATGCTATCCGCTTAATTTAGATGATAGCCAAGAAGCCAATCTATCAGCTTTATTTTACGAAGATGAGATTTATGATACTTATACATTTTTGCATAAAAATTGCTCATCAGCTTTAAGTATGTATGCCAAAAACTATGGTGTTAATCTTAAATCAAGCCTAATTCCAATTCGTTTTGTATCGCTTAATACTGATTATAAAAAGAACTTTCATAAAGTAGGATTATTTTATGAATATGATAAAAAAAATAGCCTTGATTTTGATATAAGTATTCTTAGTCTAAATGATAAATTATCTCATAGTTTAAATATATTAAACTTTAATAAAAACTACATTAGCCCTATAAAAATTAGAGAATACGAAAAGATTAGCTATGAATTTGAATTAGGAATTAGATATAAAAAGGCTAGGGTATTTGCTAATTTTTTCTTAGGGTATTATTATGAAGGTTTTTTTATAGGGGCTAATAATTACGGCTTAAATATAGGTTATTTAAAGGATTTTGATAATTTTGGTATAAAAATTAGTGCTGATAAAAAACATATAAATCTTAATACTTATTTTGATTATAAAAATTATCGTTTAAGTTTAATTGCTAATCAAAATTACGCTAAAATCGGTCTTATATACTCATTTTAAGGATAATAATGAAAAGCGTTGCAGAGAATAAAAAAGCAAGATTTGAATATAGCATAATTGATACTTATGAATGTGGTTTTGCCTTATTAGGTAGCGAAGTTGTAGCTGTAAGACACGGCAAAATCAATTTAAAAGATTCTTTTGTAAGGATAATCAAAGGTGAAGCTTGGCTACTTGATAGCCACATAGGTCGTATGAATACGGCGAATAAATACTTCACTCACGAAGATAGAAGAGCTAGGAAATTATTGCTTCATCGTGCAGAAATTGATAAATTAATAGGTAAAATCAGTACAGATGGATTTACTTTAGTAATACTAAATTGTTATTTTAAGCGTGGGATTTTGAAAGGAACTCTAGCTTTAGCAAAAGGAAAAAATCTTCACGACAAGCGTCAAGCAATCAAAGAAAGAGATTTAAAACGAGAAGCAAGAGCGTATTATTAATTAACTCTTAAATATTAAACTAAAATTATTTTATATTAAGGAAAAATATGAGAATTTATTTTGCAAACGACCACGCAGCAACTAAGTTAAAGTTTAGTTTGATTGAATACTTTAGTAAAGAATACGAATGTATAAATCTTGGTTGTGATAGTGATGATAGTGTGGATTATCCTGATTATGCTAATAAATTAGCAAATGAGCTTAAAAACGATACAAATGCAATAGGTGTTATTATTTGTGGAAGTGGTATAGGAATTAGCATAGCGGCAAATCGTCATAAGCATATTCGTGCAGCACTTTGTCATTGCGAAGATTATGCAAGATTAGCAAGAGAACATAATGACGCTAATGTTATATCTTTAGGCGCTAGATTTGTTGATTTTGAACTTGCAAAAAAATTAATCATAACCTTTATAAATACCCCATTTCTTGGTGGAAGACACGAAAATAGAGTAAAAAAATTAGGGCAATAAATGTTATTTATTTGGATGGTTATTACTGCTTTAGTTTGTATATGTATTTATTTTTTAGTGATGACTTATTATTATAAATCATTACTTAATAAAGAAAGAGCCTCAAAAGAGTTTTTAAAAACTAATTTTGATGATACAGAAGTAGTTATGAGAAAGCTACAAACACAACTTCAACGCTCTTTAGGAAATATAGATGTATTAAATGAAGAATTAGATAAGGTAAAAAGTGAATTAACAAGCCTTAGGACAAGAAATTCTCAATATCGCTTAGAAAATAATAAATTAAACACAAAAATCAAAGAATTAGAAGCAAAAATTGAAAGCTTATTATAAGGATTAATATGAATATAGAAAAATTATTAAATGAGAAGATAAAAAGATACCCAAACTACCCAAAAGAAGGAATTGTATTTGCAGATATTACCACGCTTTTAGCAGATAAAGAAGGTTGGCAAGTTTTAATAAATCACTTAAAAGATAAATATAAAGATGAAGAATTTGATTTTTTAGTAGGAGCTGAAAGTCGTGGCTTTATTTTTGCAGCTGCATTAGGAGCTATTTTAAATATCCCTTTTGTTCCAATTAGAAAGAAAAACAAACTCCCAGGAGAGCTATTAAGTATTGAATATGATTTAGAATACGGCAAAGATAAAATAGAGATGAAAAAGGACGCATTTTTAGGCAAAAAAGATGTAAAAGTTCTTTTTATGGATGATTTATTAGCAACGGGTGGCACTAGCATTGCTTGTATGAAATTATTAAAATTAGCAGGTGCTAAAGAAATTAAGAGTTGTTTTTTAATAGATATAAATATCGGTGGATATAAAGCTTTAAAAGAGCATTGTGATGATATTTATTGCATTTTAAAGGATTAGCAATGGATATGATAATTAATTTTATAAATTCCTTTTTTGCTGACCCTGAGGGGGTTTTAACTTCCTTATTTAGAGATAAAATCGTAATTGCTAGTATTATTATATTTTTATGGTGCACGCTAGAAGGCGAAACTGCATTAATACTAGCAGGACTTGCAGCTCACGGAGAACACATTCATATAGGACTTATCACATTTATAGCAGGTTGTGGGGGATTTTTGGGCGATCAGATATATTTTTATATAGGAAGATACTCAAAAAGCTATATTAGAAAAAAGCTAAAAACACAAAGGCGAAAATTTGCAGTAGCACAGATTTTACTTCAAAAATACGGCTGGCCTATAATATTTATTCAACGCTATATGTATGGTTTTAGAACCGTTATTCCTATGAGTATAGGGCTTACTAATTATAGTGCAAAGAAATTTGCAATAATTAATTTTATTTCAGCTCAAGTATGGGCTGCTATTACTATTTTTATAGTGTATATTTTTGGCGAGCATATATGGGAGATTATTAATTGGGCGAAAGACCATTGGTATTTGGCAGGAATTTTAGTTGTAGGATTTTTATGCTTAATTTTATATGCTTTTAAAAGTTTAGAAAATAAATTATTAAGTAAGAAAGGTAAAAAAAATGAAAGTAGTATTTAATGAAAAAAATACTGATTTTAAAGTTTGTTTGATACAAAACAAAGATTTAAGTAGATTTGATGATAAAGAATTTTTTGAAATAAATGATTATAAAGGAGTTGGAGCGATTTGCAATCTAGCTAAAAGAACGCTTTATGTTGGCTTAAATGATGAATTAACTTATGCTAGTTTTATAGCTAGTTTAGGTAGTGCGATTAAGAGCATTAAGAACTTAAATATAAAAAGCATTAGCCTTGAATTTATTAATCTTGGTTGTGAGTTTTATAGTGCTTATGCTCATATTTATGCTGTTATTTCATCTTTATATGAGTTTAACAAATATCATAAAGAGCCTAAGAATTCTAAAATAGAATTAATAAGCCTTGAAACACAACAAAACGATGATATTCAACAAGGCGTTGAGCTAGGTAAAGTATTAGCAAATGCTTGTGAAGATGTAAAAAATATAGTAAATGAAATTCCAAGCACTTATAATCAACTTAGTTTTGAAAAAGACGCTTTAAAATTAGCTAAAGAATTTGATTTAGAATGCAATGTTTATAGCGATGATTATTTACAAAAAGAAGGAATGAACGCATTTTTAGCAGTAAATCGTGCAAGTAGTTATCCTGCAAAATTAATCCACTTAGCTTATAAACCACAAAACGCTATTAAAAAAATAGTTTATGTAGGAAAAGGACTTGTATATGATACAGGTGGGCTAAGTCTTAAACCGGCTGATTATATGCTAACTATGAAAGCTGATAAGAGTGGTGCAGCTGCTGTTTTAGGTATTTTAAAAGCAGCTAGTATGTTAAAACTACCTTATGAAATACACGGAATTATAGGTGCAGCACAAAACTGCATAAGCGAAAAATCATATATGCCTGATGATGTATTGATTTCAAGAGAAGGTGTAAGTATAGAAGTAAGAAATACTGATGCTGAAGGAAGATTGGTTTTAGCAGATTGCTTGAGTTTTGCTCAAGATTTAAAGCCTGATTTATTAATAGATTTAGCTACTTTAACAGGTGCTTGTGTGGTTGGGCTTAGCGAATATACAAGTGGTATTATGGGATATAATGAAGACTTGCAAAACGAGTTTTATAACAATTCAAAAAGAAGTGGCGAATATACTTGCGTTTTACATTTTAACCCACACATTAAAGAGCTTATCAAAAGCAAAATAGCTGATGTTAGCAATACAGGTAGCTCAAGATATGGTGGAGCTATTAGTGCAGGAATGTTCTTAGGCGAGTTTATTAGAAAAGAATATAAAGACAAATGGTTGCATTTAGACATTGCTGGACCTGCTTATGTAGAAAAAGTGTGGGGCGAGAATGCTTATGGAGCAAGTGCAGCTGGAGTTAGAATGAATATTATAAACTTACTTAGAATGGCAAGGAGTGCAAAATGAGCCTTAGTGTAGGTATTGTTGGACTTCCTAATGTTGGTAAAAGCACGACTTTTAATGCTTTAACAAAGGCAGCAAACGCTCAAGCAGCAAATTATCCATTTTGCACCATTGAGCCAAATAAAGCTATTGTTGAAGTGCCTGATGAGAGATTAAAAGTCTTAGCAAATATAGTAAATCCTGAAAGAATAATGCACTCAATGATAGAATTTGTAGATATTGCAGGTCTTGTAAAGGGTGCTAGCAAAGGCGAAGGTTTAGGGAATAAATTCTTAGCAAATATTCGTGAAACTGATTTGATTTTACATATAGTAAGATGTTTTGATGATGAGAATATCACTCATGTTGAAGGCGGGGTTGACCCGTTAAGAGATATAGAAATCATAAATCTTGAATTAATCTTAGCTGATATTGAACAACTTAATAAAAAGCTTGATAGACTTAGCAAAGAAGCAAGAGCAAATCTTAAAGGTGCTAAAGAATGCCTTGAATTAGCACAGGATTTATTAAAACACCTTGAAGATGGCAGATTAGCTAGTGAATATGCAAATCGTGATAGTGAAGCTTTTATAACTTTAAATAAAGAATTAAGATTACTTAGTGCTAAAGAAGTAATTTATGGCGTTAATGTAAGCGAAGATGAATTATTAGATGATAATGATTATGTAAAAAAGGTGCGTGAATATGCAGCTAAATCAAATCATAGCGTTTTAAAATTATGTGCTAAGCTTGAAGAAGATTTGGTCGGAATGGACGAAGCTGAAGCTAATGAGTTTTTAAAAGAATTAGGCGTAAATGAAAGCGGTTTAGCAGCTATTATTAGGACAAGTTTTGCTAAGCTTAATTTGATTTCTTATTTTACTTGCGGGGTTAAAGAAGTTAGGTCTTGGACTATTCATAAAGGTTATAAAGCTCCTAAGGCTGCAAGTGTAATTCATAATGATTTTGAAAAAGGCTTTATCAAAGCTGAAGTAATTAGCTATGATGATTTCGTAAATTGTGGTGGCGAAGCAAAAGCTAAAGAAGCAGGTAAATTACGCTTAGAAGGTAAAGATTACGAAGTAATTGACGGCGATATAATGCACTTTAGATTTAATGTATAAACCTTATTAGCAAGGCTTAAAAGTCTTGCTAATCTTTTAAAAATCCTTTTTTATTTATAGAATTTAGAAAAGATAAAAATTTTTATAAGTTAAAAATATTAAAAGCATTGTTGATTGAAGATAAATCAAACAAGACTTAAAAAAGCCTTGCTTGATTTTAAAAATTATAAGAAAATCCTAAGTTTATATTGTAGTTATTATTAAAGTGATTTGTAATGCTCTTAGCAAAATCTAAATTAATGTTAGTATTAGCACTAGGTTTATAATCAGCTCCGAATTTGATTTCAAATCCTCTATCTTGAACCCTTTCAAAATAATAAGTCATACCATCATTAGCACTATTACTTGGACTTTCGTTTAAGTCTTTAATATAAGCAAATTCAGTATTTAAACCTACTTTATCATTGATTTTAGCACCAGCTTTAATACCTGCTTTTGCAGTATATTGAGCTGCTTGTTCTGTTTGAATTCCTAATACTGCTCCATCAATATTTACTTTTGGATAGCGAGTAGCTATTAATTTAACATTAGGTTCTACATAATAATCAGAGCCAAATCTTTGTCCTACTTTAACTTTTGCTTGCCATAAATTATCATATCTTGTAGTATTTATCATCGCTAAATCACTCTTATAATTACCCTTTAAAGTTAGTAAATTTAAGTCATAATCAACGAAAAATCCTGAATTAAAATTCGTGCTAGCATAAAGTCCAATGCCAGTTATTCCAACATCAGTGCTTAATGCTTTATTAGCTTTTAGTTTTGCTTTAGAAGCTTTTATACCATAAGCTACATCAAGATTTTTTAAAGATACTTTATTATCTACTCCGACATTAACTCTGCTACCTTTTAAATTATTTGAATCTGTTTCAAAATAACCATAATCAGAATTTATCCAAAAACCTTTATTTTTATCATCATTTCTTAAGTAATTAAATCTTAAGTCATTATCATCAATATAATATCTAGCAACATAATATGGTGTATACATTATGTTTTTAATCGCACTTGTAACAGCTGGGTCAAGATATTCTAAAGTCAATAAATCCTTATCATCAGCACTAACCTTACCAAAACCTTTTAAAGCTTCTTTATCTATTTCTAAATTAGACCTAATGCTATCTTTATTAATTATTGGTTCTTTATCTGTTAAACCTAAACTCCATACTCCATCTTTACCTATTTCATCAAAGCTTAAAACCTTAGTATTATAAGTAGCTAAAACGGTTTTATAAGTTACTTTAAAATAAGCTTTATCTTTTTCATTATCTTCTTTTTTACCATTTACAATAGCAATAGGAACTCTTGTATTTATTAACTTACTTAAGTTCGTATTGTATAAAACGATTTCGTTATTTTCTCCTAAAGCTTCTTTATTTACTATGATAGGACCACTGAATTTATCTTCTAAACTAGTATCAATTCCACCACCATAAATATAAAACTTAGAATTATTAGCATTTAGAGTATTAGTTACAACTTGTGCTTGAATGTGTGAATTATCCACTATTAAATTATCAGCTCTAATTCCACCTATACCATTGCTATTTGTATTAGTAGCTCTTATTGTTGAATTTTTGATTGTATAAGTGCTATTTTTTAAATCGCTTGTCTTATCATAAGTATTTGTAGCCAAATCATCAATGCTTGATATAGGTTTAGTTCCTGTAATTTCTATAAAGGCATTATCAGCATTTAGCGTATTTGTTTTAAATGTGTTTGCAGTGAAATTACCTGAAATATCTGAATTATTATGCACTAAAATATCTTTATTAAAGGTATTATTTAAGTTCGCATTTATATTGCATTGTTCTACATTGTTATTGTAAATTCCATTGCTAGTTTTTAATGTCCCACACTTATTATTGTCATATTTAATAGCAGCATTAATAATAGAATTATTTACATTCAATTCTGAATTATTTGTAATATCTTCGCTTACATTTTTAACATTTGTAAGACTTAAAATACCGCCATCATCATTTGTAATTTTGGTTGCTAATTCGCCTATATTATTAAAGTCTAATTTAGATTTATTTCCATTATTTTTAATACTCGTTCCAGCGATTTTATCAGTATTATTAATGCTTAAATCTCCGCCATTTTGATTTGTAATATTATTAAATGATTTAATATTATCTAATACCACTTTAATAGCTTCATTTACTAAATCTTTCATAGAAGCATTGCTTAATTTAGTATTGCCTTCGCCTTTTAGTGTTAAATCATCATTAAATGTTGAATTATTTAAATTATTTGTCCCACCATCTATTGTAGTTTTATTGTTAAATTGTGAGCCATTATCTTTTACATTCTTAGCTATAACTTCGCCATCAAATGTAGTTTGATTAGAATCTAGACAATCTACTTCTACTTTTCCTTTAAGAGTTGTCGTGCTATCTGGTTTAAAACAAGCTTTATTTCCTTTAACGCTTATATCATTTTTTAAAGTTGAATTACTTACTTTAAATTCCCCACTAGCATTTAATTTAGCGTCTAATTTAGATTTATCATCAATATTTTTAATATCCAAATTATTCGCATTAAATGTAACATTTTTGCCTATATTAACACCATTTTTACCATCAATATTGCTTAAGCCTGTGCTAGTGATTGTAACAGGAGTTGTATCATCGCTACAAATACTAGCTTTGTTATTTAAATCCAAATCCTTAGTATCAATGCTAGAGCAAACTTTAGCATTATTAGTTAATGTGGTTTTTCCATTATTTGCAGTGATTATTGCGTCTTTTCCTTTAAACTCCCCACCACTAATAGTAATATTCCCAGAATTTGAAGTAGCTTTAATATTATTTGATTTAGTGTTGTTTAAATTAATATCATTATTTGCATTTAAATTCGTATTATCTTTTATAGTTGCATTAGTTACATTGATATTTTTATCTGCTTTTAAATCAGCATTAACTTGCGTAGGCTCGCTTCCTTTGATTGTGATATTTTCTTTTGAAGTTAGTTTAGAATTAATCTTGCTTGGATTATTCTTATCATCTGAAGTTACAACAATATCTTTTATAGTATTAATTGTCGCATCAATTACGCTATTTGCTATATTTGCCATTCCTTGCAAGATAATATTAGAACTCTTATCATCTTTACCTATTTGAGAATTATTAGCATTAAGATTATTAGCATTTACATTACTTGAGTTCAATGTAGCATTTGTAGCTGTAATATTATTAGCTTTATTAATATCTGCATTTATCGTTGTATCTTTTCCTAAAGTAATATCATTAGCATTTTTTATAGTAGAGTTAATGGTAGTTTTCTTATTAGCAGCAGGTGGTTCTGGACTAATTCCATTATGCTCTCCTAGATTTTGAGCGTCATTGCTTAAGATTATATTACCTGCTACATCAATATTTCCGCCAGAAACTTCAGCCCCATTTGCAATTAGTAGCGTTCCACTAGGATTTTTGCTAGTTAAATCTCCTTTTATAGTAGCGTTATCAATTGTAGCATTGTTAAAATTACTATCTGCATTAATCACTGCACCTCTTCTAGCTACTAATTCATTAGTTTCTATTGCTTTATTAATTGTAGTAGTTGTGTTATTAGCACAAGAGCCACCACCTATTATATCTACTCTACCGCTACTATTAATATTTGAATTAACAATAGAGCCATTTTGCACGGTAACTAAATTAGTTCCTTTAATTAAACCATCATTAGTAGTAGAGCAATCTATTAAGGCTTTATTTGTAAATAATTCTCCTAAAACATTTACAACTGATTGTTTAGTAGCTGAAAAATCACTAGAATTACCATTATTTAAAGTTACGCTAGATGAACTTATATCAGTATTTTTTGCATTTAGAGTATTTGTTGTTATATTTTTAGAATTTGTAATGCTTAATTTCTCATCAGCTTTAATTAAATTAGCATTAATTCCTTTAGCTTCTTGTGTATTTAAGATATTAGTATTTTTAGCACTGATAGTATCCCCAGTAAATTTAACATCATCTAAGGTTAAATCATTTAAGCGTTTGCTAGTATCATTACCTATATTTGCATTAGTTAAATCTACATTTTTAAGATTTAATGTATCATCTATACTTGCTGCATTTATATTAGAATTACTAATCTTAGAATTAGCAATTTTTAAATTCCCATCAATTCTAACATCATTATTTTTATTAGCATCTTTATTTTGAATGTTTAATTTTTCTAAAAGCATATCTTGAGCTAATTGTAATAATGTTTTATTAGCTTTGATTGTAGTTTCTTTTGAATTGTCTAATTTAGAATTAATGAAATTAACTTCATTAGAAGTTAGATTTCCCGATAAATTAGCGTCTTTTATAGTAGTAGTGCTTTTGATATTTACATTACCACTAAGTGTAGCTTGATTTCTTACTTCTAAATTATCAGTATCTTCAATTGACGCTAATACTTTTGTATCTTTTCCATCTATTATGATTTTACCACCATTAGTATTTGTGCTAAGCTTTGTGCCTTCGTTGATTACGCTTTTGTTTTGTAAGGTTATTGTATTAGCATTTATGGTAGCATTGTCTGTTTTTGAATTATCAATCGTTATATCTTTAGCTTTTAAGCCACCTTGTATAGTTGAGCCATTATTTACTTGTATATCATTAATAGCATTGATTTGTGAGTTTGTTTTAGTGCTACTATCGTTTAAAGTAACGCTATTAGCATTTACAACACCACTTTCTCCTAAAATAGCTTTGCTTTCAAATTCTGCTGTAGTAGTTATTGTAGAATTAGCATTTAATGTAGCACCATCTTTTACAAGCAATTTATTAGCATTAATTGTCCCTTTTATATTGGTATCTTGAGTGCCAGGTGCAGGGTATTTGCTATCTAACATTTTATTACTTAAAATAACACTTCCACTATTTGTTATAAACTTAGCATTTTCATCTGACTTAGCTCCATATCCTAAGAGTATATCACTATTTTTAGATTCTAATTCTCCGTTTATAGTCCCCCAATATGCTTGGATTTTATTATTTGCCTTAATTGTTGCAGTTTTTTCTACATTTGCATTTAATAAATCCACACTATCATCTATATCTAAAATACCTTTTATATTTCCACTTCCTATTCTTGCACTATTTGCTTTGATTGTTTTATCTGCATTTAAGGTAGCATCATTTGACATATCTACAAATCCACTTGCATTTATATTGGCATTGATTATTGTATCTTTGTCGCTAATAGTAATGTCTTTAACATTTGTAATATCTGCATTAAGCTTACTTCCATAAGATATTGTTGCATTGCCACCTATATCAAGAGCTGAATTAATTTCGCTGTTGTTATCTATAATTACATCGCCAGTTGATTTGAAACTATTTCCATTATAAGTTGAGTTTTGAAAATAAGCTCCGTCTGTATTGATATTTGCACCACTAACACTTGCATTAGTAGATTTAAAATAATTACTTGTAAATTCTCCACCACTAACATTAGTTTTGTCTTTACCTAATTCTCCAATATTAATAGAATTTGTGCTAGTAAATACTCCACCATTTACATTGCTACCTGATTTAACATATATATCATTTGCATTTAATTCTCCGCTACTTACATTACCACCAGAATTAATGTTTATAGTGTTATTTGCAGTGATTTTACCACCACTTACATTGCCACCAATGTCGGCTTGATTTGTAGCATTTAGCTCTGATGAGCCACTTATATTTCCATCTTTATTTAATTTAATATTAGTAGCTGTGTGAGTTCCTTTGCTTACATTTGCACCACTTTCAATGATAATATCAGCTCCTGCTGTGGTATTGCCTTGTATATTAGACTTGCCTTTATAAGTAACATTATTAAACTTACTTTCTAAATTAGCGTTTTCGCTTGTGTTTGAATTATCTAGCGTAATATCTCCACCTTCAGCTGTTATTTTACCCGATTGGATATTTGAGTTATTGTTAATATTTACATTTTCATTAGCTTTAAGTGTTCCAGAAAGTATATTTGAATTGTTAGTAATATTGATATTTTTACCATTTATGTTCTTTGCATTACTATCTGTATTATCTAAAGTTATATTACCTTTAGACGATGTAACTTGTGTTTTTGACATTAGGGCTTTGTCATTTGTGTTATTTTTAATCGTTATATCTCCGGAACTTTTTAAGTTAATTAAATCTAGTGTAGAGTTAGTTACATTTATTTTATTATCGCCTATATTAGCCCAAATACCACCACCTTTAGCATTGCTTGAAGTAAGATTTGAATTGGTGATATTAATTGTTGATGTAACTTTATCTTTACCCATAATAACATCTTTAAAATCAACATTTGAACCATCAATTTTAACATTTGTATTGGTGCTAATATTTCCGCTAGTAGTTACAGAGCTTTTCTTTATTGTAAGATTATCAGCGTTTATTCTATCCCCACTTATATTTGCATTATCTGTGATAGTTAGTTTTTGTATAGTTGCTCCTCCACCACCTTGTCCTAAAATAACATTCTCATAATTACCACCACTTATTGTAAGACCACCGGTAACACTACCTGTAGTCTGTCCAAAATAAGAATTGGTAGCATTAGCATTTTTTAATGTGAGAGTTTTATCTTGACCAATCATTACATTAATGCTTGAAGGATTATCTCCTATGATTTTAGTGCCTGTTATGGTTGTATTGTCTTTTGTGAAATTAGCAACACCACTGCCTTTTGTATTTATCGTGCCATTTGATAAATTAGAATTTATATTAAAGCCAGCTGAATTGATATTAATTGTATTATTAGTGCCGGTAGTTTCATTAGTTGCGTCACCTAATATTACACTCCCACCATTGTGAGTAATGGTATTGCCACTTGTATTGCCATTAATATTTAAAGCCCCACTATCGCTTATAATAGTTGAATTATTAACTTCTTTTGTAGTTAAAGTCCCACCTTTGCTATTTATAGTTGAGTTATCTTTAACATTATTAACGCTTAATTTTCCATTAGCATTACTATTAATAGTTGAGCCTATAACATCGCCTGATATAGTTAAATTACCATCTGTATTACTATTAATAATTGAGTTATTTGTAACATTTTTAACTTGGATTGTAGCACCATCACTATTGATAGTTGAGCTATCTATATTGTTTGTTACCTTTAAAGTCCCGCTAGTTCCATCAATTGTAGAACCTACTACATTATTTGTAACATTAATAGTCCCACCATTATTGTTTATAATTGAGTTATCTTTAACATTATTAATGTTTAAATTTCCGCCATTATTACTATTAATAGTTGAGCTTATAACATCGCCTGATATAGTTAATTTATTATCTGTATTACTATTGATAATTGAGTTATTTGTAACATTTTTAACTTGGATTGTAGCACCATCACTATTGATAGTTGAGCTATCTATATTGTTTGCTACCTTTAAAGTCCCACCATTGCCATTGATAGTTGAGCCTACTACATCATTTTTAACATCAATAGTCCCACCATTTTTTGTATTTATAGTTGAGTTATTTTGTATATTATTAGCCTTAATGGTTCCCGCATTTCCATTGATAGTTGAACTTAAAATATCCTGCGTAACATCTAGACTTCCTTTTTGATTAGTGATAGTAGAATTTTCAATATTTTTACTTACTTCTAAATTTTTACCATTGTTTGTATTGTTGGTAATATTAGAATTAGTTATACTTCCTTCAACTTTTAATTTATGATTATTATTGTTATTAATTGTTAGTTTATCAGCATTATTTTTAATTGTTAAATTACCATCACCACCTTGGATTTTAGATGTGTCAATACTTTTACCAGTTACACTTCCTAAGGTTATATTTGCTACTCTATTATGTAACGATGCACCATCTAAATAAGCATCCTCATTAACTATAAATGTAGAACTTTTATCAATTGATAAATATGTATCTTTTGCTATAAATTTATTTGTAATAAGTTTAACTGTATCGTCAAGTGCAATACCATCTTTTTTTTCTTTAACTAATATATTTGGATCAAATTGACCAGCATCATAAATATCTCCTATTACATTTAATTTATTGTTTATTTGTAAAATTGTATTGCTACCTTTCATCCATAGTGATGTTCTATCGTTATTTGTTAATTTGCTGTCAATAGTAAGATTTTTTAAAGTCGTGTTTAAATTATTATTTAAATAAAAATCTCCTCCACCTTCAACTGTTAAACTTACATTTTCGTTGTTGATGTTACCAAAATCTATATTATTAATTTGTGTTCCTGTATTAGTAGTATAAGTATCATTTTCACTTATAATTTTTAGAGTCCCACCATTTTCAATACTCGCTGCTTGAACTGAACTAATTATCGTAAATGCTAGTAATGACATTCTTATGGTCTTATTCATATGAAATCCTTAAAAAGTTGCTTGATTTTTATTAATGCTAAAAAATTGATATAAATCAAGGTATTATATTTATAAATTGAAAAAACAAAGCTTAAAAAATGATAATTTTGCAACAATTTTTGCTAAATTTTTCGCAATAAAATACTTAAATATTACAAGTTTTCTAATAGTAATTTAGTTGTATTTATAATGCTTTATATATTGTTGTAGTAGATAAAATATTAATTTATAAAAATTTAATATTTATTATTAAATATTTAAAATCTTAAATATAAATTAATTTTTATTAGTAAATATAAAAATATATATTTTATAATTTTTCTTAAGAATTTCATTTTCAAATTCTAATTATTCAAAGAAGACTAAAAATACCTTATAACTTTATGATAATACTTAGTATATAAAATGTTTGCTTTACATTTTAAAAAGGAGAAATTATGGCAATTTCAAGAAGAACATTCCTTAAAGGTTCAGCAATTACAGCTAGTGCGATTACTTGTCCTTTGAGTGCTGATACAAATTTTTATGATATCAAGCAAATCCCACACGCTACACATTTTGGTGCATTTACAGCCGAAGTAAATAGCGAAGGAAAAATAATCAATCTTATCCCACACGAAAGTGATAAAAACCCAAGTGTAATCACTAAAGCTATCATAGATAGAACATATTCAGATACAAGGGTAAAATATCCAAGTGTTAGAAAAAGTTTTTTAGAAGGTAAAAATCGCCCTGATTTAAGGGGTCGTGAGCCTTTCGTTCGTGTTAGTTGGGATGTAGTGCTTGATTTATTATATAAAAAGCTTAAAGCTACAAAACCTGAAAATATCTTTAACGCAAGTTATGGTGGATGGGGTCATGTTGGCTTACTTCATAATTGTAACGCAGTTGCAGGTAGATTTTTTAACACCGTTTTAGGCGGAGCAATAGGCACTGATGGAGAGTATAGTAACGGAGCAGCGGGTAAAGTAAATACTGCTATAGCAGGGGATTTAGAAGTTTATAGTTTGCAGACAAATTACGAGCAAATGATTAAAAACTGCGAAGTTTATGTAATGTGGGGTTGTGATATTTACAAGGATAATCAAATAGATTTTAAGGTAGCTAATCGTGAGAATGATGGTTGGCTTAAAAAATACGCAGCTAGTAATATAAAGTTTATTAACATTGACCCACAATACACAAAAGCAGCAGAAATTACAAAGGCTGAATGGATAAAAATCGTCCCAAATACCGATGTTGCAATGATACTTGGAATGTGCCATTATTTATATACAAGTGGAAAATACGATAAAGAATTTATAGCTAAATATACAGATGGATTTGATAAGTTTTTACCATATTTACTAGGTAAAACTGATGGAGTAGAAAAAACTCCTGAATGGGCGGCTAAGATTTGTGGAATTGATGCGACTAAGATTAAAGAATTATGCGATTTATTCGTTAGTAAAAGAACATTTTTAGCAGGTAACTGGGCAAATCAAAGAGCACATCACGGCGAACAAGCTGACTGGGCTATCATAACTTTAGCTTGTATGATTGGTCAAGTAGGACTTCCTGGTGGTGGATTTGGCTTTTCTATGCATTATTGCTCGGCTGGTGGAGCGTTTAGTGGAGCGTTACTTCCTGTTGGATTGCCACAAGGAAAAAATAGCGTAAATATAAATATCCCTGCAAGTCGTGTAAGCGAAGCTATCCTAAATCCAAATAAAACTATTAATTTTAAAGGCAAAACCTTTACATATCCAGAGATTAAAATGTTTTATGTAGCAGGTGCTAGTGTTTTAGGTCATCATCCAAATACTAATGAATTAATTCATGCTTTAAGACAACTTGAAACAATAGTAGTTCATGAGCCTTGGTGGACGCCGATGGCAAAAATGGCTGATATAGTAATCCCAGCTACAACAACACTTGAGCGTGATGATATAAGTTTTGGTGGTTCATATTCGCAAGATTGGGTGTATGCTATGAAAAAAGTAATCGAGCCTGTGTATGAAAGCCGCAATGATTACGATGTTTTCTATGAACTAGCAAAGAGATTTGGCGAAAGAGAATTGGCTAAGTTTAGTGGTGGCAAGAAAGACCATTTAGAATGGATAAGAAGTTTTTATGAGAAGAGTGATTGTATAAATGAAATGGAATTTGATGAGTTTTGGGAGAAAGGCTCACTTCATTTTGAAATTCCAAAAGAAGCTTATGAATTCGTTCGCCACGCTGATTTTAGAAAAGACCCAGTGAATAATAAATTAGCAACAGAAAGTGGAAAATTCCAAATCTATTCACAAAAATTTGCTGATTATAATTTACCTGATTTTAAAGGTCATATAACTTGGTTTGAACCGGCTGAATATTTAGGAAATCAAGAATTAAGCAAAAAATATCCATTCCATTTATTAAGCCCACACCCAAGATATAGAATTCATTCTCAACTTGATAATACTTGGGTAAGAGAGCTTTACAAAATTCAAGGTCGTGAGCCTGTAGTAATTAATACTGAAGATGCTAAAAAGCTTGGTATTAAGCATGGCGAAGTGGTAGAAGTATATAATAATCGTGGTAGATTATTAGCTGGTGCATTTGTAAGTGATGATATTAGAAGTGGCGTTGTAGCTATTCAAGAGGGTGCTTGGTATGACCCTGAAGATGATAAAGATAATGCAAGATGTAATCAAGGTCATGTAAATGTGCTTACTTCATCTCGCCCAACTTCTCAAATGGCACAAGCAACAAGCGTAAATACTTGCTTAGTAGCGATTAGAAAACTTGATAAAAACGAAGCTGTTAAACCATATAAAAACACAACACCACCAACAATTATAGGAGCGTAAAATGAGAAAAATTATAGGATTATCATTAATTACTTTAAGTGCTTTTGCATACAAGCCTGATTATCAGCAAATATTTTTACCAACTCCTGCAAAAGTTGAGATAAAAAAGCAAGAATTTGCTAAAGATATTAGATTTATCTTAGATGAAAAAGCGACAATGCTAGATGAAAATCAAAAGCAAATCGGAACGATTTATGAAGGAACTATGGTTAAGCTAATTGAAACTAAGGGCGATTTAGCTAAGGTTAGCATTAGTGGAGAAGTTGTAGGAGATAAATTAGCATTTAATAAAAATGCGGAATTTGTCTATTTAGAGAGTAAAAACGCTAAGCCTGAAATGAGCTTTTGGGTAAAATCAAGCTCTTTAACTACTGATAAAGACGCTGCTTTTGAAGGTGTTGAGGTGTTTTATTATGATTCTTGCACGAGTTGTCACGCAGCACACGCTCCAAGCGAACACGCAATAGATGAGTGGGACGCTTATTTAGGAGCAATGCAAATGAATGCAAAAATTACTGACGAGCAAAAGGATAGAATATTACGCTATATGCAAGCACATTCTAGCAATGGAGCTTTTAAGTAAATTAAAATAGAATTTGTAATTAGGATTAATTACAAATTCTTTTATTATTTTTCTATTTTTGTTTTACAATCTAAGCACTCTATAAATGTGCCTTTTTTAAGTTCTTTTATAATCATTATTCCGCCACAATTAGCGCATTTTTCTTTAGCTAGTGGGTATGAGCTAATGAAATTACATTTAGGATAAGAACTGCATCCATAAAATGCACCCCTTTTAGAAAATCTTTGCACCAAATCGCTACCACATTTAGGGCAAGGGACATCTAGTTTTACTAATTCTTTTTTAGGTTTTTCTTCTTTGTTTTCGGTTTTTGTATCGTTTAAATTCCTTGAATATTTGCATTTTGGATAACCACTACAAGCTACGAATTTACCGAATTTGCCTTCACGAATTAGCAATTCTTTACCACAATCAGGGCAATTTTCTCCTAGTTTTTCTACTTGTTTTTGACTTTGAATACTTGTTTTTCCATCGTTGATTTTAGTGATAAATGGCTCATAAAATTCATTTAAAACCTCATCTAAGTCACGCCCATGAGTTGCAATCTCATCTAAACGCTCTTCCATATTGCTAGTAAATTTCGCATCTACTATTTGCATAAAATGTTCTTCTAAAAATTCTATGATTTTTTCGCCTTTTTCTGTAGGGATTAGTTGTTTTTTCTCTAACTTCACATAATCTCTATCAATTAAAAGGCTTGTTGTAGGTGCGTAAGTGCTAGGACGACCTATGCCTAATTCTTCAAGTTGCTTAATAAGACTTGCTTCGTTGTATCTTGCAGGTGGTTCTGTGTGTAAGGTCTTTATTTTTGAGCTTTGTAAAGTCATTTTATCGCCTTTATTTAAAGCAGGTAAAATCTTATCTCCACTAGCATCATCATTCAATCTTAAATGCCCATCAAATAGCACTCTTCTTCCACTTAGTTTAAACTTCGCCTTATTACTTGTGATATAAATTGTATTGTTTTCTATCTTCGCATCAGCCATTTGGGTCATTAAAAATCTATCATAAATTAATTTATATAATTTATATTCATCAGCCTTTAAATACTCTTTAGCAATTTCAGGAGTAAAGCTAACATTAGTTACACGAATAGCTTCGTGAGCTTCTTGAGCGCCTTTGCTTTTAGTCTCATAAACTCTTGCTTTAGTCGGTAAATATTCTTTGCCATAGTCTTTTGCGATTTGCTCTCTTGCTGATTTTATTGCTTCTTCGCTTAAGTTTAAGCTATCAGTTCTCATATAAGTAATTGCACCCATAAATCCTGCGTGAGTTTGAACGCCTTCATATAAAGTCTGTGCTAACATCATAGTTTTTTTAGGAGAAAAACCTAATTTAGAACTAGCAGCTTGTTGTAAAGTAGAAGTCATAAAAGGTGGTTTTGGACTATCTTTACGCTCTTTTATACTGATTTCATCTACGATAAAATCCGAGCTTTTAATGTGTTTTAGGATTTCTTCGGCTAAGGCTTTTTCAGTAATGCTTGTTTTTGATAATTTCTTGTTATCAAATTCTATTAATTCTACTTCTAAATCTGTTTTAAACTTAGTATCAAGCTCATAATACTCAATGCTTACGAAATTTCTTATTTCTCGCTCTTTTAAGATAATTAATCTTAAAGCCGCACTTTGAACCCTACCAGCACTAAGCTTGCTTGCTACCTTGCTTGATAATAAGCCACTTAATTTAAAGCCCACAATTCTATCTAGCATACGCCTAGCTTGTTGAGCATTTACGCTATTTAAATCTATTTTTCTTGGGTGTTTAATAGCGTTTAAAATAGCGTCTTTTGTAATTTCGTGAAAAACTATTCTATCATAGCCTAAAACATCTCCACCTAAGATATTTGCTAGATGATATGCAATTGCTTCTCCTTCTCTATCTTCATCGGTTGCTAGTAAGACTTTAGCACCTTTGCTAAGGCTTTTTAATTCTTTTACTATGCTTGAGTGAGTTTTACTGATTTCATAATTAGGTTTAAAATGCCCATCTTCTATATCAATTCCTAATTTATTTTTAGGCAAATCCCTAATATGACCTTTAGACGCAATTACGCTATATTCACTACCTACAAATCTTGAAATTGTTTTAGCTTTGCTTGGTGATTCTACTATTATTAGGGTATTACTCATTCGTTCTCCTTGATTAAAACATTGGCAAATTCATCATATAATTTTCTATATTCATCGCCAAGTTTTACTAAATCTTTATTTGTGCTAATGTATTCTAAATCCTTTAACACTGCATAATCTTTTAAAAAATTATTTGCATTTTCTTTTTTAAGATAAGTTTTTGCAAGTTCGTTATATACATTTAAAAATTCCTTTTGAAAATCTTCAAATTTTTCTAAATCAACGCTTAATAAAGTATCATTTGAAAAGCTTAAAACCTTGCTTTTAAATAATATTGCTAAAAATATCAAACCTTCACAATAATAAGGCTCTATTTCTTTAGTGCTTTTATAAGCCATTAAAGATACTGCTCTACTTGTTATATTTGCTAATAAGGCCTTTTTGTATTTTTCATCAAAATGATTGCAAAAATCATATATCCCACCAGCACTTGCTTTAAATTCTTCAATATTTTTAAATACCCCATTAGTATTCATTAAGCTTTCTGTATCGCTACCTATAAAGAAAATATGTCCTGCTTCGTGTCCAATGGTGCTAATCTCATAAATCTTTTTCCATAAAAACTCATCATTTAATACGCTTTTATTGTAGTCGTTAAAGGCTTTATCAAATACTTTTTGATTTAGCATTGTTCTTGGTTTTGATTTTGTTTTTTTATAGACAAAATCTAAAAATGCAAATATTTTTTTGCCATAATTTGCTGATACAAATTCATCATTTGGCACAACTTGAGCTGAAAATAAGCCATTTAATTCTGCTCCATAATAAAGTATAGGTTTGCTAATATGAAGTTCAATTTTGTCTAAATTAGCTAGGCTTAGATTTAATGCGTTTTGATTAGTTATATTAGCGTTTTTATAAGCTTTATTTAAGCTATTTTTCATCTTATTAACAAAACTTTCACTATTAAAATCATAATTATCATCAATTCTAATATCCCACTCAAGTGCTACTGAATGAGTAAATGCGTCTTCGTAATATTCTAAAAAATGCCCAACTTGAATGAAGTCTTTTGCCCCCATCCAAGCTATTTCAGCATTTTGCCAAGGCTTTAGGCTAAGCTCTTTACTCATTAAAGCATTTTGCAAGGCTTTAAGATATTTTATATATGCTTCATTTTTATGATTTAATTTAAAAAACTCATTAAAGTATTCATCAATCTTTTTAAATTCTTCTTTAAAATATAAAGAATATGGTAAAAGCTCTGGTTTAGTATCCAAATTAATTGCTATTGCATAAATCCTAGTAGCTATTTCATCATTTTCATCAAGATAATAAAGCTTATTATTTTTTATAAACTCATAAGGATTTTCTAAACTTTTAAAAAATTCATTATTTTTTTCAATTGCCTTATCCCATTTAGGCTGAATACTATTAAAAACAAGACCGATTTTATGCACTAGATTTAATAAATCTACATAAAATTTATCTAAACAAGGGCTTAATTTTTCAATGATTTTTATATGTCTTTGCTCGTAAAATTCTTTTACTCTTTTATATGCTAAATCTTTTGCTTTTGCTAAGTTTATATTATTTTTTTTGCAAGTATTTTCATAATTTGTAGTATTTAGCTCAATAATTCTTAATAAATATGAATTGAAATTCATATCATTTATTTCTAAGCCAAGTTCTTTTAAATCATTATTTATAAGCCTTGCTAAATCGTGATTGCTTGATGAGTTTAATTTGTATAATGAGAATAATTCTTCTTCGTGCTCTTTTATGATTTTTCCTAACATTTTTGCTCCTTTTTTCGCATTTTGCCAAAAAATATTTAAATATGGAACACACTTTGCTATATAAGTAAAAATATTTTTAAACAAGGATAGAAAATGGCAATTTCACCTATGAATAATACTGCTATGAGTGTTAATACAAGTATCGCTGCACAAAATGCTAATACGCTTTCTGATAAGCAAAAATCAGAGGGCTTTAGTCTTGATAATACCATTCATACAAGTGATGTAAAAAAGCAAGAAGCAGATGCAAAAGCCTTAAAAGAAGCTGATGGGACTAATCCAAATTCTAAGATTTCTCAAGAAGCTTTTATGAGATTATTGCTTGAAGAATTAAAGCATCAAGACCCAACAAGTCCAATGGATAGTGATAAAATGCTAACTCAAACAAGCCAACTAGCAGCTCTTGAAACCCAAGAAAAAACTAATAAAACTATGGATGAATTAGCTAAGAGAATGGAATTGCTTAGTAATAGTGTAGGAATTGGTATGATTAATGCAGTTGGTAAAATGGCTGTGCTTAAAAAAGATACCTTTACTCACGATGGTAAGGCTGTTGATTTGCCGTTTAACTTATACTTTCCAAATGGTGCTCCAAATGATGTAGTAATAGGTGTATTTAACTCAAATAAAGAGCAAATTGACGCAATTAAAGTCAATAAAGACATTATTCAAAAAGGTAATAATAATTTTATTTGGGATACTAGATATGAAGATGGAACTATTAGAGAGAAAGGCGATTTTAAATTCGTAGCTCAATATGAAGATGAACACGGAAATATAGTTCAAATTCCTAGCGGTTATTTTAAGGTTGATGGGGTTACTTTTGAAGATGGCAAGGCTTATTTGAACGCTTCTGGTATTAAAATCAGCTTTGATGATATAGCGCAATTTCAGGATGAAAAACTATGATGCGTTCATTTTATAACGGGGTTAGTGGGGTAAAAACTCATAGTTTTGGAATGGATTTATTAGCTAATAACATTTCAAACATAAACACCGTTGGCTACAAGGCTGCTATGCCTGAATTTAAAGACATATTTTATCAAACAGGCAATGATGTTGGTGGCTTAAATAATTTTGGGGCAAATCAAGTCGGACTTGCTGCAAGTGGTTTAAGCTCAACTTTTTCTCAAAAACAAGGAGCTTTAGTTTCTAGTCAAAATACCTTTGATGTAGCACTTGAAGGCAAGGGATTTTATGGCATAAAAGATTACGATGGTAATACTTATTATACTAGAAATGGGGCTTTTAATATTGATAGCGATTTTAATTTGGTTGATAGTTTTGGAAGATTTGTGCTAGGGACTATGAATGCTGGATTTAATGCGAGTGCTATGAGTGAAAATATTAAAGAAATGTTTGGAAAAGTTAGTTCAAATGCTGGTTTTACAATATCTAATAATGATTTAGATATTAAACTAAACGCACCAAACGCACAAACTCCTATAACATTGCCAAGAACACTTTTTATGAATGCAGTAGCAACTACAAATGTAAATATTAAAGCAAATCTTAGCAATGCTTTTCACGAAGAAGATAAGTATATAAATCTTGATAATATTGAATTAGAAATTGATAATAATAAAAGCACTTTTAAAGCAAGTAATCTTGAGCCTAATGCTAGAATTTTATTAGAAGTTGATAGGGGAGATGGAAGCGATACTATAGAAGCATTTGCTGATGAGTTTGGGAATTTAGAAAAGACAATTAGCGGGAATGTAAATAGCTTTAGTGCAAGGCAAGTAAAGACTATTAATGTAGGTGCTAATAATAAATTTGATATAGCAACTTATGATGCGAATGGAAATATTAGAAAAATTGATTTGCAAATACAAGCTATTGATAAGCTTAATTTCAAAGCTACTGCTATTTTAAAAGATACTCAAGGAAATACTATTAGTGAAGCTAGTGGGAATATTATTTTTAATACTGATGGTTCATTAAATACAAATGAATTAAATCAAATAGATGGAATAAATCTAAATCTAGGAAGCCCAAGAGTTGATGGCAAGGGTGGATATGATGGATTAACTTGTATTGATAATGCAAAAATAGAGCGTTATGTAGAAGCAAACGGCTATCCAGCAGGAGTTTTAAAAGATTACGCTATTGATGAAAGGGGCAATATATTAGCTAATTTTACCAATGGTAAATCTCAAGCTGTAGCTAAGTTTGCAGTGTTTAATTTCGTAAATGAGCAAGGCTTACATAAAAATGGAGAAAATGAGTTCAGCACTACTCCTGATAGTGGAAATCCTATATTTTTTACCGACGCAAATGGTAATGTAATAAACTCATATAAAATCAAATCAAATTATTTAGAGCAAAGCAATGTGGATTTAGGCACGGAGCTTACTCAAGTGATTATTTTTCAAAAGGCTTATGAAGCAAACGCTAAGAGCATCACAACAGCCGATCAAATGCTAAAACGCGCAATAGAGATGAAAAAATAATACAAAATAAATTATATTTAGCACAATTTTTCGTGTTAAATATAATTAAAAATATATTTTAAATAAATTATTTAGTATAAAAATATTTAAAAATTGTGTGTTTAATACTATTTTTAAAATATTTTCTACTAAATATTAGATATAAATGCTTTATTTTTAAGAGATAAATTATTAGTTTTACTTAATTAGTATTTTGGAATTATTTTTGATTTATAAGAACAATATTTTATAGTAATTTTTAATATGTTTTGATTTTGTTACTTTAAAAAGTTTTATTATTTATACAATTTATTTTACTTATAATTTAACTTTATATCAATTTAACTTATACATAATCATATAGTAATTAGACTAAACATAATTTTTAATTTTACTTATTGCTATTTTTAAGAAAGATTAATTTATAGCTAAAATTAAGGATTATTTAGAGTATGTTTTAGACTTGTTTGATGGATTGAATATAAGATATAAATATATGTTTAGTGAATATATGCTGTATTATAAAGATAAGGTTATAGGTGGTATTTTTGATAATCAATTATTATTAAAACCTACAAAATCAGTGTTGAAATACTTAAATGAACCTACTTTTTTATTGCCTTTTAAGGGTGCAAAAAATGAGATGGTTTTGTTTGATAAAGAAGATAAAGAGCTTTTGAGTATGATTGTAATAGCAATGGTTGATGAATTGCCAAATCCTAAAAAGAAGCTTAAAAATAGTAAAGATTGTATTAGTAATTAAAATATTTATAAAAATTCTTAATTTTAAATTCTCATAGCTATTTTGATTGAAATCTTGTGAAAAGTATTTAATATATTTATAATATATCAAGATAACTTGATATTTAGAATACTATAATAAATTTTCAAAATTATTTTATTTTGAAAAAGGATTTTTATGGAATTTACAAGTGAGAAATTATTAGAAACTTTTTATGAGTTTTTGTTTTTAACTGCTGAAATAAGCTTTTTATTTATTTTTATCAATATGATTATGTTTTATATTAATTCAAGATATAGCTTTAATAAATATTTAAAAAATAATATTTTTTCATATTTTATAGCAATATTTTTAGGCTCAATTACTACTTTTTGTTCTTGTTCAACTATACCTGTTTTTAATTCTTTAATTAAAAACAATATTAATCACGGAGTAGCTAGCGCTTTTTTACTAACTTCGCCATTAATTAATCCTATGCTAATTACTATGCTACTTAGTGCATTTGGTTTTAGCATAACTTTTTATTACATTATTTATATAGTTATATTTGTATTTATTATAAGCTATTTAATAGGTTTAATACCTGCAAGATTGCTATTAAAAGATATTGTAACTAAAGAATTTCAATTTAATCAAAATACCAAGCTTAATTTGTATGAATGTTTATACAAGTCTTTAAAATCATATAAGGATATTTTTTATTATGTATTATTTGGTATGTTAATAGGTGCTTTTTTGCATAATTTTATGCCTGTTGAATTTATTAAAGATTATTTATCTAGTTTTGGAATTTATGGTATATTTTTGGCTAGTTTTGTTGGTTTGTTGCTTTATATACAAACTTGCTTGATTATTCCATTGGGAGTAACTTTAATAAATGTTGGGTTTCCTATCGGTATATTTTTTAGCTTTTTAATAGCTGGTGGGGGTTGTTCTTTGCCTGAATTAATTTTACTTAGGTCAATGTTTAAAATTCGTATGATGATAATATTTATCATTAGTATTTTATCAATGGCAAATATTTTTGGAATTTTACTTTATTTATTTTATTAAGGATTAAAATGAAAAATTTATTAAATTATACAGCAGCTATAAATGATGAAACTAGGCTTAAAATCTTAGCTTTTTTAGATATTCATAAAAAATGTTGCGTATGTGAGATATGTGAGAGTTTTATGATGCTTCAATCTAGGATTTCAAGGCATTTAAAGATATTAAAAGATGCTGATTTATTAATAGCTAGTAGAGATGGGGCGTTTATTTATTATGAGATAAATTATGAAAATACTAAAGAGATTTTAGAGCTTTTAAAAAAGGCTAATTTTACTTTACCTGATTTAAAAACCCCAAAAGAATGTAATTCCTAGAAAATCTAGGAATTAAAATAAAAATCCAACAAAGCCATTAACAATAAGAGCATTTACAATATCTACTAAAAATCCACCCATAATAGGAACGATAATAAATGCTATTTTGCAAGGTCCGAAGTGATTTGTTACTGCTTGAAGATTTGCAATCGCGGTTGGAGTTGCACCCATACCAAAGCCACAATGTCCTGCTACAAGGCAAGCTGCTGCGTAGTTTTTGCCACAAATAACAAAGGTTACATATCTTACATAAATAATAATTGCTATTGTTTGAATTATTAATAAAACGCTGATTGGAACAGCTAATTTTATAAGTTCAACGATATTTAAAGTCATAATTGACATAGCAAGGAATAATGATAAAGCCACATTTCCTATCACACCTACTTCTCTATCAAATACTTTATGAATATTTAGTGAGCTAAAGCCATTTCTAATAATAATACCTGAAAATAAGCACCATACAAATGTTGGCATACTATCTAAGAATTTTAAAAAGCCATTTTCTTTATTTGTAGCTACATTTGCTGCTTGACACGCATAATCAATCGCATTACCAATCACTAAAGCAAGAGCAATTAAACTTAAGCTTGTAATAAAACTATAGCTTGTAATTAATCTTACTTTTTGCGGACTCGTAAATGCTTCATCACTTGATTGTTCACTACTTTCTATTTCATCGCTTTTTAGATTAAATTTCTTTACTAAGTAATTAGCCATAGGACCTCCAATTAAACCACCTGCAATAAGTCCATAAGTAGCACACGCCATTGCTATATCGGTTGCTTGTGCGAAGTTATAAGGTGATTCTTGAAATGTAGCTCCCCAAGCAGCACCAGTTCCGTGTCCACCACTAAGTGTAATTGAACCGCCTAATAAACCAATTAATGGATTTTCACCCATAGCACTCATTACTCCAACACCAATTGCGTTTTGAACTACTAATAGAGCAAAAACAGCAATAGCAAAAGTTACTAGCAATTTTCCACCCTTTTTAATACTGTTAAAATCAGCACTAAGCCCAACCGTTGCATAAAATGCTAATAAAAGTGGGGTTTTTATATCTTCTGCGAATTTTACAGTAAAATTTGCATAATAACTAGATAAGAATAAAATAAATGCTACTATGATACCACCAGTTACAGGCTCTGGGATATCATAATTTCTTAGAAAGCTAGAGCAATTTGTTACAACTCTTCCTAAAATAAGAACCAACATAATACAAATAAATGTGCTATAAAAATTAAGTTCAAGCACACTAGTGCCATTATCATTGCTAAGCAAAGTTGCAATACCGAGATTGATTTTTTCCATTAAAACTCCTTTTATTAAATCGCTTTATTTTGTCTTAAAATATTTAATTTGTTACAAATATAAGCAATTAATTTTGTTTTTTTAAAAAAGTGAGTAATTTTGTAATAATTTTGAGATTTTATTTAATAAAGTTTTGATTGATATATAAAGAAGAGCTACCTAAAAGGTAGCTTAGAAATTATTTGCTTTCAGCGTCTTTTTTTTCTGCTTCTGGCTCAACTGCAACTGCTTGTGCGTTTGCATCAGCATTTTCTACTGATTGAGTTTGTTCTACTGGTTGAACTTTTGTAGCGTCTGTATTTTCTTCTGCGAATAAACCTGCACTAAATGCACCTAAGATAGCTGTTAAAACTAATAACTTTTTCATTTTTTCTTCCTTTTTAATTAAAATGCGCCGGCATTCTACTCCTACAATCTTAAACTTTACTTAAAAAAAATAAATTTTGAAAAAATATTCTGAAATTCCTAATATATAGTCAAATTAGCGATTTTAAATTAGCAAAATATTTATAAAATTATTAAATATATTTATATAATTTAAATTAAACAATTATGGATTTTAAAATAGGAATTTAGTTCCTATTTTGTTGATTTTGTTTTTGCATTATCTGTGTTTAGTAAAGAACTAATTCTTACTCCATTAAGATAAATTATCCAAGAAAAATAAAGCCATATAAAGAAAAATAAAACAGCAGAAAAACTACCATAAATGCTAGCATACACTTTATTTAGTGATATATAAAATACAAAAAGACTTTTAAAAATGCTCCAAACTAAAGCTACTAAAAAGCTTACTAGAGCTATGATTTTAGGATTTAAATGTTTATTAATTGATATATGAAAACATACAAAAAACAAAGCCCAAATGATTAAAAAAGGTAAAATCCCTAAGAAATTAAACTTAAGTCCTATTGCATCTATATATTTTTGAATTTTATAACTTAAATAAAAGCTAGTTAATAATCCTAAAGGCGCTAGAGTAATTAGCGACCAATATGTGCTAAGTGATGAAAAAAAGCCCTTTTTGGGAGTATTGCTAATGTGCGAGATGGTATTTTCATAAGCATTAAAAAACATAAATAAAGCAAAAACCATAGCGATAATTCCTGCTACATCAAGTTTTGTGCTATTTTGTAAAAATTGCTCTATGTAATTTACAGAATTTGCTTCTTGGTTTGGCAAAATTAAGCTAAATATAAAATTATTTAATTGGCTGCTTTGTTCTTTAAAACTTGGCATATGAGCGAATACAAAAAAACTTAAAGATAAAATCGGAATAATATTTAAAACACTATAAAAAGAAAGCGAGCTAGCGTGTTGTAAAATACCTTTATCACTTACATTAATGATTGTTTTTAAAATGTGTAAAATCTTTTTCATAAAAATCCTAGATAAATAAAAAATATTAAGTTCAAACTTATAACAAAAATTGCTAAATACCTATGAAAAATTGATAAAAAACTAAGTATTAAATAAATGAAAAAATATTTAAATTCCAATTTAAAATTAATTGCAAACATTTTAAAATCTAAAAATATTAATAAGTATTTATCCAATAAATCTCCTAAATTAATAATATGTAAAAACAAAACTAAAGGATAAAAAATCACAAAAATAGGAGTTAAAATAATCCCTAATAATTGTTGAAAGCTAAGCAATGGAAAAAAGTATAAAACAGGTGCAACCATTGCAAAAAAGGTGCTAAGTTCAAGGCAGATTAGTTTTGTAAGTGAATTAGCATTAAAATGATAAATAAATAAAAATATATAAAAAACCCCTAGACAAGAGAAGAAAAATCCTACATTAAATAAAAAGCTAGGATTAATAGCAATGCAAATAAAAAATGCTAAAAATAAATGTGAAAAACTAAGAATTTTAATTGCTCTAATTATAAAATAAAATCCCAAAATAGCCATTATAAATGAGCGAAAATAGCTTGCAACTAGACCAATTTCATAAAAATATAAGGCTAGGATTATGAAAATAATTATTCCTAAATCAAAATGAATTGACCTATATGGAAAAAATCTTTTTTGAAAATATTTATAAATAATTGAAAATATAAAGAAAAATATGGAATAAATAAGCCCTAAATGATAGCCTGATATTGCTAGTAAATGTGCAATTCCATAGTAATTTACGCTATCTCTTAAATCCTTGCTAATGCTTTTTGCAAAAAATAAAGCTCCAAAAAATTGCTTCATAGTTAAATTCTCGTGCTGATTTATAAAATAACTTACAAAAGCGTTTTCTTTAATCTCATCTAATTCTTCTAAAGCATAGCTTGGTAAATAAAATCTAGCTTGTAAGTATTCATAAAAATTAAGCTTATTTTTAGCTGCGAATTTTAAGCTGATTTGATTGGATTTAATTTCTTTTTTAGTAGTTGTGTATATTAAAACATCTTTATATGCAAGTGCTAGAACATAATAACTTTTATTATTTTTAGTTTTTAAATAATTATTGTTTATTTTTAACTCATAACTATCTTGTTCTAAAAACTCGCAAAAATCTAAGAATTTCAAATGCACTTGCAAACAAAATATAGCAATTAAAACAATAAATATTATAAAATAATGTTTTTTATTGATTATTAGAGTTCTTTTGCTCTTTATATTCATCACATAAATCGTTTAAAAAACAATTATTACAATCAGGTTTTTTAGCCTTGCAAATATATCTTCCAAACAAAACCATTCCTTTATGCAATTTATCAAGGTCAGTTTTAAATAGTTTTGTAAGCTCTTTAGCACAATCATTAGGAGTTTTTGCATTTGATATTTTTAACCTTTTGCTAACTCTAAAAATATGAGTATCTACAGCCATTACATTTGCACCCAAACTCTCGCATAAAACCACATTAGCAGTCTTTTCTCCAACCCCTGCAAGATTTATCAAATCATCAAATCTCATAGGTATAATTCCTGAATGAAATTCCACAACACTTTTTGCCATTTTGATAAGATTTATAGCTTTGTTTTGATAAAAATTACAACTTTTAATTAATTCTTTTATATTCATTAAATTTGCATTTGCTAAAGAATTTATATCAGGATAGTTTGCAAATAAACTTGGTGTTATTAGATTAACCCTACTATCAAGGCATTGAGCTGATAGCATAACACAAACTAAAAGTTCATAATCATTATTAAAAATTAATTCACTTTTTGCGTTTTTATAATTATTTAAAAATCTATTTTTAATTTCTTTTTCTCTTCTTCTCATAATTACTATCTTACTATTTTTTTACACAATATTTGTAAAATGATATATCAAATCAATTGAAAAAGGAAGATATTATGAAAAAAATTTCATTAGTTCTAGCAGGACTTTTATGTGGTGTAAGCTTAAATGCAGCTGTGGTTGCAACTTATAAAGGTGGAGAAATTACAAGCGATGATTTAGCACCTTATTTAGCTCAATTTCAAATAAGCGATGTAAGTGCGCTTCCAAAAGAAGTTAAAGATGGTTTAATAAGAGATGTATTATCAAAAAGACTTTTTGCTAAAGAAGCTGAAAAAATGAAATTAGATAAAGATGCGAAATTTCAATCAGCTTTAAATAGTGCAAAAGAATTATTACTTGCTCAACAATATTTATTGAAAAAATTTGAAGGTATCAAGGTAAGTGATGCTGAAATTAAAAAATATTATGATGAACATTTAAATGATTTTAAAGTTCCTGAAGCTGTAAAAACTAAACATATTTTAGTTGCTAGTGAAGCTGATGCTAAAGAAATATTAAAACAATTAAAGGGTCTTAAAGGAGATAAATTAGTAGCTAAATTTAGCGAACTTGCTAAATCAAAATCACTTGATAAAGGTTCAGGAGCAATGGGTGGCGATTTACCTTATATGAGTGCAAATGAATTAGTTCCTGAGTTTTTCAATGCAGCTAAAAAACTTAAAAAAGATGAAGTGTCAGAACCTGTAAAATCTCAATTTGGTTTTCATGTAATCTTAGGAGAAGATTTTAGAGCTAGCAGACAAGGAAGCTTACAAGAAGCAACTCCATTTATTGAAAATGGTTTAAAAAATGAAAAACATAAAGAATTAATTAAAAACGAAGTTGAGAATTTGATTAAAAATTCAGGCTTACAAGTTAAATAAGGATTTATAATGGGTGTTTTAGAATTGGTAAAACCAGGTGTTATTTATGGTAAAGATTTAGAGCGCGTTTATGCTTACGCAAAAGAAAATAAATTTGCAATTCCAGCAGTAAATGTTGTAGGAACAAATTCTATAAACGCCGCATTAAAAGCTGCTCGTGAAGCAAATTCGCCTATTATTATTCAATTTAGTAATGGCGGAGCAAGTTTTTTTGCAGGAAAAGATTGTCCTAATTCAGCAGTAATTGGGGCAATTGCAGGTGCAAAGTATGTGCATGAAGTAGCAGCTGCTTATGGAGTAGTTGCTATTTTACATACCGATCACGCAGCAAAAAAACTTTTACCTTGGATAGATGATTTAATTAAGGCAAATGAAGAATTTTATGCAATTCATAAAAAACCTTTATTTAGTTCTCATATGCTTGATTTAAGCGAAGAAAGTTTAAACGAAAATATTGAAATTTCTTGCGAATATTTTAAGAAATTTAACGCATTAGAAATCGGTATAGAAATTGAATTAGGTTGCACTGGTGGAGAAGAAGATGGAGTTGATAATACAAATATTGACAATGCTAAATTATACACTCAACCAAGCGATGTAGCACTAGCTCATAAAGAATTAAGCAAAATTGGGACAAATTATACAATCGCAGCAAGTTTTGGTAATGTTCATGGGGTTTATAAACCAGGAAATGTAAGACTTGAGCCAGTAATTTTGCATAATTGTCAAGAATATTTACAAAAGGGTGCAAAACCACTTAATTTTGTATTCCACGGCGGAAGTGGTAGTGAAGCAGAAAAAATCACTGAAGCAATCAATTACGGCGTAATTAAAATGAATATAGATACTGATACTCAATGGGCATTTTGGGATGGTGTTCGTGAATATGAAGTAAAAAATCACGGATATTTACAAGGACAAATCGGAAATCCTGAAGGCGATGATAAGCCTAATAAGAAATATTATGACCCAAGAATGTGGTTAGTTGCTGGAGAAAAATCTATGCAAAAACGCCTTTTACAAGCGTTTAGCGAGTTAAATTGTATGAATAGGAATTAATCTTGCAAACAATAATTGTTAAAAAGAAGAAAAGTGTATTTTCTTCTTTTTTATTTTTAATCTTTTTACCTTTATTAGTCTTCGTGTTAGCGATTTTAGCTTATTTAAATATTATAAAACTTATTATGCCATTACATACTATTATAATGTGTGCTGTGCTTTTAGTATTTGCTATGTTTTTTGCACCGCAAAATGAATATTGTGTATATGCAAAAATTAAAAAGAATTCGTCAATTTTTGAAAATGATTTAAAAGATTTTATTAAAGATAATTCTTTAAGAATTGATGAAATTAGTAAGGCTAATGTGAGTTTTGATGAATTTTTTGATAATTATTTACATAAGCTAAAGCCACTTTCATTTGGATATATTGCTAGTGCTGTTTTTCCAATGATTGGAATTTTAGGAACATTTATAAGTATTGCAATATCTATGCCTGATTTTAAAGTAGGTAGTTCAGCTGCGCTTGAAGGAGAAATTAGCTTATTGCTTAGTGGAATTTCAACTGCTTTTTATGTTTCAATTTATGGGATTTTTCTTACTATTTGGTGGATGTTTTATTCAAGACTTGGTATTGCTAAAATTAATAATTTTAAAGAAAATTATAGAATTAATAGTAAAAAATATTTTTGGAGTAAAGAAGAATTAGAAAGAATTTCTCTTAGAAAAAATAGTGAGTTATTTTCTAATACAAATTTATTATTATCAAAGCTTTATGATAATGAGTTTTTTAATGAAATATCAAAACTCCATCAAGATAAATTTACAGGTTTTAAAGAATTATTTAAATCTTATGAAAAAATTGCGATAGTTCATACAAATTTAGCTCAAAAATCTTTAGAATTAAGCAATAAAAATACTAAGCAAATGCAAGAAAAGATAGATGAATTTTCATCAAGAATTGAAAATAGCTTGAAAGAATTTGCTAAATTAAAAGAAGATTTAGAAGCTAAATTATTAGATTTTAAAAATATTTATGAAGATGAAAAACACGAATTTAGAATAGTTGATGAATTAAAAGCTGATATTGAAAACCTTAGTAAAGAAGCAAATCAGGTATTAAATAAAATAAATAATGCGTAATAAAGATAATAATAATTTTTGGATAGTTTATGCTGATTTGATGGCTGGATTATTGTTTGTATTTATTTTAGTTCTTAGTGCTATTGTTTTAAAATATATTTTTACACAAAATGAGCTAAAAAATGAACAAAAACATTTAGATGAATCAAAAGCTTTAATAATTAGCAAAGATGAGCTTTTGAGCTCGTTAAATGAAGAGCTTGAAAAACTCAATATTTCATTAAACGATGAGCTAAATAAAAATAAAGATGCAAATGATTATATTAAAAAATTGCTTCTTAATTTAGATGAAAATGCAAAAAACAAGGAAGAATTATTAAGCAATATTGACAAAAAAGACGCACAGATTTTAATGCTACTTAAAAATCTTGAAGATACTGAAATAAAAATAAAAAATAAAGATGATAAAATAGACGAATTAGCAAAGCAATTGAGTGGGTTTAAGGTTGAATACGAAAAGCTTAAAAATAATAAAACAAAATTAATTCAAGCTTTACAAAATAAATTATCAAATGATATTTTAATCAATCTTAATTCAGGCAGTATTAGCTTAAATGCTAGTATTTTGTTTGATAGTGCGGAGTATTTGATTAAAGATAGTGCAAAAGAAGAGCTTAAAAAAACTCTAATTAAGTATTTTGATGCCTTGCTTAGCTCACCTGAAATTCTAGCTAATATTGATAGTATAGTGATTGAAGGACATACTGATAGCGTTGGTGGATTTACTTATAATCTTGAGTTATCTCAAAAAAGAGCTTTGGAGATTATGAAATTTATTAATTCGTTTTATAATGATAAAAGATTAGAAAAATTACTTGTAGCAGTTGGCAAAAGCTATAATGATTTAAAATTTAAAGATGGCGTTGAAGATAAACAAGCAAGCAGAAGAATAGAAATAAAATTACAATTTTCAAATGAACAAGCAATCAAGGAATTTGAAAGTGTAATTTCAAAGGATTTAAGTGAAAATAGCAATAATTAGACTTAGTGCAATGGGCGATATTTTTCATATGCTATGGCATATTAATTATATAAGAGCTGCATATCCTAAAGCTAGGATTGATTTTTTTGTAGATTCTAGGTTTTATTTTTTACTTGATGGACTTATTTGGTTTGATAATATTTATTCGTTACCACTCAAAAAACACCCAATAAAAGCATTAAAAGAGATAAAACATTTAAAAAAATCATATGATATTAGTATTGATTATCAAGGAAGAATAAAATCAGGTTTTTTAGCAAATTATTTGAGCGCAAATTCTTATGGATATTCTAAAAATGGTTTAAGAGAAAAGTTAGCTTATTATTTTTATAAAAACCATTGCAATTGTGATTATTTAGAAAATGTGTATAAAAGAAGCCTTGAATTAACTCGCTTTGCTTTAAAAGAATTTAAAAATGATGAGTTAGTAACTAGCGATATATTAATTTATGATGAGATAAAAACTCAAAATATTATGAATAAAATAAAGCCTTTAATAGAAGATGAATTTATATTATTACATAATGGCTCAAGTAAAATAAATAAAATGCTCCCTTTAGAAAAATTGATTGATATTTGTAAAAATTGTGATTATAGAATATTGCTTAGTTGGGGTTCTCAAATAGAACTTGATAGAGCAAATGAGATTGCAAAAGAATGTAAAAATGCTAAAGTCTTGCCTAAAATTTCATTAAATGAATTAGTGTTTTTAAGCAAATTAGCAAAATTAATCATAGGAAATGATAGCGGGACTACTCATATTGCTGTGGTTTTAAATCGTCCTAATATAACTTTTTTAAACGAATGTGATAAAAAACCTGCAAAAAGATTAATAAGTCCATCTAATTTACAACATTATTTTTATAAATTTAGCGATGTAAATAAAGAAAAAGTTTTAGATATTATTAATAAGGTTTTTAGCAAATGAGAGATTATTTATATATTTTTATTTTTTATTTTTTTAATTTTTTACTAAAATTAATTCCCAATAAGATTTTAAAATTCTTTGCTAATTTAATCGGTAGCCTAGCATTTAGAATTAATAAAAAACATAAAAATATAATCTTAAAAAACTTAGAGCATTTTTGCAAACTCACACAAGCTCCAAAAAGTATAGAAATTACCAAACAAGTTTATAAAAAATTTGCCTTTTATATATTATCAATGGTAAAAAATCAAAATATAAGCCAAGAAAAATTATTAAAACAAATAAAATTATTCAAAAACGAAGAATATTTACAAGATTTATTAAGTGCTAATGCAAAAATAGTTTTTACAACAGCACATTATGGATATTGGGAGATTTTGCCATCTGCTGTTGCTATTAAGTATAATTGTAAAATTAATATAATTGGAAGAGCTTTAGAGAGTGCAAAAATTAATGCCATACTTACTAAATATAGAGAAAATTTCGGAGTAAAACTAATAGAAAAAACAAATGCTTTAAGACCTATGATTAAGGCTTTAAACAATAATGAATTAGTAGGAATTGTAAGCGATCAAGACGCACATATTAAAGAAAGTAGCGAGTTTATTTTATATGGTAGAAAAGTTACTCAAAGCAATGCAGCAAGTCTTATAGCTAAAAGGTGTGATGCTTATTTATTGCCTGTTTATATTTATGAAATTAGCGATGGTTATTGTATAGAGTTTTTTAAGCCATTAAAGGCTAGTGAAAAAACAATAGAAGAACTTAGCTTTTATCAATTAGAATGCACTAAAAAAATGTGGGAGAAAAATCCTAGTGAGTATTTTTGGTTTCACAAAAGATTTAAGACATTTTATGGGGATGAGTATTGAAAATTTTTATATATTTACCTAATTGGTTAGGCGATGCTATTATGGCTGCTGGTGCTATTAATGCTTTAATTAAAAAATATCCTAATGCAAAAATTACTTTTTATGGAAGTTTTGTAGCTTGTGAGCTTTATAAGGATTTAGGTGAAATTGTAGTAGAGATAAAAAAACAAAGATTAAAACAAATTAAAGCTTTAAAAGAAGAATTTGATTTAGGAATTTCATTTAAAGCAAGTTTGTCATCTAAGTTTTTGTTATTTATATTAAATGCTAAGAAAAAATTTTATTTTAAAGCAAACAAAAGTGATAATACTCATCAAGTTTTAAAATATTTTAATCTAATAAAGCCACTTGGATTGGATGAACAATTAAACACAGCTTTACCTTTTAAAAAGCTTAAAACAAGAAAACTAATAGGAATAGCAGCTGGTGCTAATTATGGTGCTGCTAAATGCTATGAGCCTAGTTATTTTGCAAAAATTGCTAGCACTTTTAAAGAGCATAAAATAATACTTTTTGGGACTCATAATGAAGCTGGAATTTGTAATTTTATTGAAGATGAGCTTAAAAAATACGATATAAAAGCCATTAATTTGTGTGGTAAAACTAATATTAAAAGATTGGCTTTAGCAGTTTCTAGCCTTGATTATTTATTGGCAAATGATAGTGGAATTATGCATTTAGGTGCTAGTTTTAATATAAAAGTTCTAGCATTTTTCGGACCTACGAATACAAAACAAACATATCCTTTTTGTAATAATGGTAAGTTATTTTCATTGTTTTTGCCTTGTTCTCCTTGTGCTAAAAAAGTATGCCCTTTAAAGCACCACAATTGTATGAAACAAATGACACCTGAATTTGTATTAGAACAAATGAGATAAATCAAGTCTTTTTATTTCTTTAAAGAGTAAAATACTCCTAAAATTATTCAAAGGAGATTTTATGAAATTTAATGTAATTTATGAAGTAAAAGAATGGCAAGGTAATTCAAGTGAGTTAAAAATAACTCCAATTTATGATGATGAAGCAAACAAAGAAATCCAAATTATTTTACCAAAAGGTAAAATTATGCAAGAGCATAAAGCTCCAGGAGTGATTGTGGTTCAGGTTTTAAAAGGGGATATTGAGTTTGTAATTGATAATAAAAGTATAAATCTAAAAGATTTGATGAGTATAAAAGTAGCTGCTAATATTAATCATAGTTTAATTGCTAATGAAGATAGTATAATTAGACTAAGTCTTGCAAAAAATGATAATTTTAGTAGGGTAAAAAGCGTTCAAATTGATTAATACTTTAGAGGTTTTTCAACCTCTAAATAATTAGCAAGAATATGTAGTTTTAAATTCATATGCAGTTGGGCGTTGTTCTACTGGCCAAACTTGATTTTTAAACTTCATATGTTGATAATCTTGTATGCAAACATCAGTAAAAGCAGGTTTTAAATAAGCATTATCACGGATTAGGCTCTCTAAAGCACCCCTTAGAGTATGTGGTAATTGCTCTATTCCTTTTTCTCTAATTTCATCAAGGCTTAATTTAAATAAATTCTCATCCATAGGTCCAGCTGCAGTAAGCTCATTTTTAATTCCATCAAGACCTGCTAAAAGCATTGATGAAAATGCCAAATACACATTGCTAGAACTATCAGGAAAACGCATTTCAACTCTAGCACTTTTTTCGTTAATTCCATAAGGCACTCTACAACTAGCTGAACGATTTTGACAAGAGTAAGTTAGAATTGATGGAGCTTCAAACCCTGGGATTAATCTTTTATAAGAATTAGTAGTTGGATTTGTAAATGCTGTTACACTTCTTGCGTGTCTTAAAACCCCACCTATATAATGAATTGCAGTCTTGCTAAGTCCTGCATAGCCACTTTTATCATAGAATAAGTTTTTGCCATTTTTAAATAAGCTCATATGAACGTGCATTCCGCTACCATTATCAAGATGAAGTGGTTTTGGCATAAATGTAGCAGTTTTACCATTTAGATGAGCTACCATTTTTACTACATATTTATATATTTGAACATTATCAGCAGCTTCTACTAAAGTATTAAACTTAACCCCGATTTCTCCTTGACCTTGTGCGTTTTCGTGGTGATGAACAAAGCATTCAATACCAACACGCTCTAAAACTTGAACCATTTCAGCTCTTAAATCTTGCATACTATCAACAGGAGGAACTGGAGTATAACCACCTTTTCTTCTTGGGCGATGACCGGTGTTATAAGCGTCTTCATAATGCTTACCATCATTCCATTCACCTTCTTCTGTGTCTATTTGATACATAGCATAATTCATTGTATCTACGATTTTAATATCATCAAAGATGAAAAATTCATTTTCAGCACCAAAATACGCAGTATCAGCAATATCACTACTTTCTAGCATTTTAAGAGTTCTTTTTGCTATTGTTCTTGGGCATTTTTCATAAAAATCATTTTTATAAACATCAAAAATATCACAGATTACAATAACGGTATTGTCGCTTGTAAATGGGTCAATAAAAGTTGTTGTAACATCAGGGATTAATATCATATCACTTTTTTCAATTGGTTGCCATCCTTTATACGAGCTTGCATCAAAAGGAATTCCATTAGTAAGTGTATCTTTTGTTACACTTTTCATAGTGTATGTATGATGATTCCAAGTGCCATCAAGAGAAGTAAATCTAAAATCTACAAACTTTATTTCATTGCTTACGCAAAAATCAAAGAATTCGGTAACATTATTTACAAATTTAGCCATTTTTTTAACCTTAAGTTAGATTTGATTAGCTATGATTTTAGCTAATATTTTTTAATTAAGTATTATTTTAAGGAAGAAAAATAATGACGCAAGAAGAATTAGATGCTTTAATGGCTGGTGGGCTTGATGATTTTGAAGATGAAATTGTTAATGATATAAAAGAAGAAGTTGTAGAGCCTAGTGAAGCAATTGAAGATTTAGAAGATGAAGAATTGAGTTTAGAAGAAGAATATAAATCATATAGACCAGATTCAAGGAAATCTTGGCCACCACCACCACCAACAGAAGATCATAAGGTTGTAAATCAATTAGATGATGTAACTCGTGATAGTGAAGTTAAAGCTACTGAATTACTTGAAAAAATTGAAACAATGATGGATTATTTTGCAACTGCTGAAAAGATTATAAAAACCTTTAAAAAATCAGTTCAAAATCAAGTTGAGTTATTTACAACTTTAAATGAGAAATTTCCTAATGTTAATAAATTTAGTGAATGTTTAGCTGAATGCAAAGAACAATTAGCAAAAATTGATGAAGCATTAGATAATTTAGCAATGGGACAAGATGAAGCTATGATGGCAATGGATGCTATGCAATATCAAGATATTCATAGACAAAAAATTGAGCGTGTAATTAATGTAATGAGAGCGTTATCTAAGTATATGAATAGCTTGTTTGAAGGTAGAATTGATGATGAAAAAAGAGTTAGTAGTGCTGTTCATATTGAAGGAGATAGCACAGCTGATTTGGTTACAAATGATGATATTGAAGCATTAATTGCATCATTAGGTAAAAAATAATGCTAACTCCACAAATAATTGCTCCAGCAGGTAATTTAAAAAAATTAAAAATTGCTGTAAATTATGGTGCTGATGCTGTTTATGCAGGACTTTCATCGTTTTCTTTGCGCTCTCGTGCTGCTAAAGAATTTGATGAAACTAGCTTTGCAGAAGGTATAAAATATGCTCATAGCAAAGGTGTGCAAGTTTATGCAACGGTTAATGGTTTTCATGTGAGTGCACAACTAGAAGGTCTTAAAAGACATTTAGCCTTACTTGCCGAGCTAAAACCTGATGCGTTAATAATCGCTAGTATAGGTGCTATGAGATTAGCAAAACAAATAGCTCCTAATATTCCTATCCATGTTAGCACTCAAGCAAATATTTTAAATTATGAAGATGCTTTAGTTTATAAAGAATTAGGTGCAAAAAGAGTTGTAATTGCTAGAGAATTAGGCTTAAAAGATGCTTGTGATATAGCAAAAAATGCAGATATTGAAATAGAAGCATTTGTGCATGGCTCAATGTGTTTTGCTTATAGTGGAAGGTGTTTAATATCAGCAGTTCAGAGTGGAAGACGCTCAAATCTTGGTGCATGTGCTAATGATTGTAGATTTCCTTATGAATTATATGCGAAAAATCCAGAAAATAATGCTTTATTTAGAATAGTAGAAGATGATTTAGGAACACATATTTTTAATTCTAAAGATTTAAAACTTGCTAATTATATAGACAAAATTATGGAAAAAAATGCCATAAATGCCTTTAAAATAGAAGGAAGAACTAAGAGTGAATATTATGTAGCTTGTGCAACTAGAACTTACAAACAAGCTGTAATTGATACTTTAAATAATCAATTTGATGCAAAAAAATATGATGATGAGTTAAATACTTTAAAATCTCGTGGATTTACTGATGGGTATTTAATGGCTAGACCTTATGAAAAAGATGATACTCAAAATCACGAAACTTCAATAATGCAAGGCACAATGCAAGTGCATGGGTTTAGTGAAAATGGTAAAAGCATAGCTAGTAAGGGAATTATTAAAAAAGATTATGAATACGAAATATTTGCTCCATTAAATGCAAGTATTGAATTAGTAAATAATGAAATAGGCGAAATTTATAAGCGTGATGATAAATATTTTTGCAAATTTAAAAAGCTTATAAATGAGAATAACAAGGAATTTGGTGAATTACATAGTGGCAATATAAATGAGATTTTAAGCCCATCTTTATTGCCAGAATTTAGCTTTTTAAGAGCATAGGAGTTTTTTATGCAAACATATCTTGAACTTAGTGAATTTTGCAAATTAGTTCATTTGAATGAAGAAGTTGTAATGGCTATGATTAAAAGTGGTTCATTAAAACACAAATATGAAAATGAAAAGCTTTTAATAGAAGCAAATGCAGGGACTTTTGCAATCGTTCCTGTAAAAGATAAAAACATAGAAGTTCAAGATATTGCAAATACCCCTGCAGGTAATTTTATAGAAAAGACAATAGGAACTATTCTTAATCTTCACGAGAAAGTCTTAGATGCAAAGGATGAAACTTTAGAAGTTTTAAGGGGTGAAAATGCCTTTTTAAAAGAAGCACTTTATTCTATGCAAGAGCTTTATGATGAAGATAGAAAAGTAATAGATACTCTAAATAAAGAATTAGAATTAGCTAGAGAAGAAATTGAATATCTTAAACGCAAATATAAACTAATGTGGAATAAAGCTGTAGAAAATTATCAAAAAGATATTAAAGAATAAAAATGAGAAAATTCTTATTATTTGTATTTATTAGCGTGTTTTGTTTTGCTAATCAAGGTTTAGAGTATTATAAAAATAAAGAATACGAAAAAGCTGCTAAAATTTGGGAAAAAGAATGTGCTAAAGATAATTTTAAGTCTTGCAGTTTTTTAGGTTATATTTATAGTCAAGAAAAATATGTAAAGCAAGATTATTCAAAAGTAATTAAATTATTTAAAAAAGCTTGTGATGCAAATGAGTTTGGTGCTTGTTTTGGTTTAGGCTGGATATATAAAAATGGAAAAAGTATAAAACAAGATGACAAAAAAGCAAATAACTTATATGAAAAAGCTTGTAATGCAGATGTTTTTGAAGCGTGTTATAATTTAGGTAATTCTTATTATATTGGACAAGGTGTAAAGCAAGATTATAGTAAATCAATCAAGTTGTATGAAAAAGCTTGCGATGGAGAAGTTTTTAATGCTTGTTATAATGCTGGCGTTTCGTATAGCGAAGGAAAAGGCGTAAAACAAGATTACAATAAAGCAATTAAATTATATGAAAAAGCTTGTGATGGAGAATATCCTATGGCTTGCAATAATTTAGCTCTTGCTTATTTTAATGGCGAAGGTGTAAAAGAAGATTATAATAAAGCGCTTAAATTAAGTAAAAAAGCTTGTGATTTAGGCGAGCAGATGGGTTGCTATAATTACGACATACTTAATCAAATAAAGTATTAGAATTTAAATCATTCATTATAGATTTAAATTCCACATAATAATTTGCGTAAAATATACTTTTTTTTATTACAATCAATAATATTACAAAAAGGAGAAATTATGAAAGTTTTATTAATTAAAGATGTAAAAGGCTTAGGTAAAGCCGGAGAAGTTAAAGAAGTAAAAGATGGTTATGGTCAAAATTTCTTAATTGGTAAAGGTTTTGCAAAAGTTGCTAGCACAGAAGTGCTTAGAAAACACGCAAGTGATTTAAAGAAAAAAGAAGAGCAAGACAGATACGAGCTTGAATTAATGAATAAATTAAAAGATAGTTTAGCTGATAAAAAAGTTATTATTAAAAAACAATTAGGCGCTAATGGAGCATTATTTGGTGGAGTTACAAAAGATGAAATTTCACACGCTATTAAAGAGCAATTCAACCTTGAACTTGATAAAAAAAGCATTCAAGATTATGCTATTAAAGCAGAAGGTGAGTATAAAGTGAGTGCAAAATTAGGTCATGGCATTGTTGCTGAATTTGTAGTAGTGGTAAAAGGTGTTTAATGTTTCACGCTACTACGATTTTAGCTTATAAAGGAAAAGATGCTTCAGTAATTGGTGGTGACGGGCAAGTTACTTTTGGAAATACGGTTTTAAAGGGTAATGCAGTAAAACTTAGAAAGCTTTATGAAGGAAAAGTATTAGCAGGTTTTGCAGGAAGCACTGCTGATGCTTTTACTTTATTTGATATGTTTGAAAAAATGCTTGAGAGTAAAAAAGGAGATTTAGAAAGAGCTGTTATTGAGTTTTCAAAAGAGTGGAGAAAAGATAAATACTTAAGAAAACTTGAAGCTATGATGATAGTTTTAAATAGAAAACAAATCTTTTTATTAAGCGGAACAGGCGATGTAGTTGTGCCACAAGATGAGTGCATTTGTGCTATTGGAAGTGGTGGAGCATACGCACTTAGTGCTGCAAGAGCATTGCATAATCATGCGAATTTAGATGAATTAACTTTAGTTAAAGAAAGTCTTAAAATTGCAGGAGAGATTTGTATTTATACAAACACAAATATAACTACTTATGAATTAAGGGATTAAGAATGCAGATGTTACCTAAAGAAATTGTTGAATTTTTAGATGAATATGTAATAGGTCAAGAAAAAGCTAAAAAGGTAATTGCTATTGCTTTAAGAAATAGATATAGAAGATTAAAGCTTGAAGAAAGTATGCAAGATGATGTTGTTCCTAAAAATATTTTAATGATAGGAAGCACAGGTGTTGGTAAAACAGAAATTGCAAGAAGAATTGCTAAATTAATGGGCTTGCCTTTTATTAAAGTAGAAGCTAGTAAATATACTGAAGTTGGTTTTGTTGGTCGTGATGTAGAAAGTATGGTAAGAGATTTAGCTAATGCAGCTTTAACTTTAGTAAAAAACGAGCATTTAGAAAAAAACAAATCAAGATTAGCCGAACTAATAGAAAATAAAATTTTAGAAAAATTATTACCGCCATTACCAAAAGGTGTTAGTGAAGAAAAACAAGCAGAGTATGAAACTAGCTTAGAAAAGATGAAAGAGCGTCTAAGAAATAAAGAATTTGAAGATAAGGTTATAGAAATTTATGTAACCCAACGCTCACTTGAGACAAATCCAAATCTACCACCAGAACTTGCAAGTATGCAAGAGATGGTAAAAGTAATTGGTATTGCTGATAAAAAAGTGAAAAAAGAGTTAAAAATTAAAGACGCTAGAAAAGTTTTAGAAACTGAATTAACAGATAGTGTTTTAGATAATGAAAGCATTAAAGATGAAGCCTTAAAAAGAGTTCAAAATGAAGGAATAATCTTTATTGACGAGATAGATAAAGTTGCGGTAAGCTCGGGTAATTCAAGCAGACAAGACCCTAGCAAAGAAGGTGTTCAAAGAGATTTATTACCTATCGTAGAAGGTAGTGTAGTAAATACTAAATTAGGTAATGTAAAAACTGATCATATATTATTTATTGCAGCAGGTGCATTTCATTTAAGTAAGCCAAGTGATTTAATCCCTGAATTACAAGGTAGATTTCCATTAAGAGTTGAGCTTGATAGCTTGGGTGCTGATGAATTGTATGAAATTTTAACAAGACCTAAAAACTCACTTTTAAAACAATATAAAGCCCTTTTAGAAACTGAAGGAGTTAATTTAGTGTTTGAAGATGATGCTATTAAAAAAATTGCAAAAATAGCAGCACAAGCAAATGAAAGTATGGAAGATATAGGTGCTAGACGCTTACATACTGTTATTGAAAAATTAGTAGAAGATATTTCTTATGAGTGTGATAAATACAAAGATAAAGATTGTGTAATAGATACAAAATTAGTTGATGATAAATTAGGCTCTATTATAGAAAATCAAGATATAGCAAGATATATTTTATGAAAAGTGGTTTTGTAAGTGTAATCGGCAGAACAAATGCCGGTAAAAGCACAATGATTAATTCTTTACTAGGCGAAAATATTTGCCTAGTATCACATAAAGAAAATGCCACAAGAAGAAAAATGAATGTGGTAATAATGCACGATGAAAATCAAATAATATTAATAGATACTCCAGGCCTACACGAAAGCAATAAGAATTTTAATCAACTATTAATAGAAGCTGCTAAAAAGAGCTTAGATGAGTGTGATTTGATTGTATTCGTTATGAGTATTTTTGATAGTTTAGATGAATATAAAAAATTTTTAGATTTAAAGCCAAAGGTTGAGCATATTGTAGTTATAAACAAAGTTGATTTGGTTGAACCTAAAAAATTATTGGATAAATTAGAAGAATTTAATAAATTAGATATTGTTCCTAATATCATTCCTTATTCATCAAAAAATAAATTTTATAAAAATAAATTATTAGATGAGATGGTAAAGTATTTGCCAGAACACCCATATTTTTTTGACCCAGAATTTAGCACTGATAAAACAACTAAAGATGTTATTAAAGAATTAATAATAGAAAGCATTTATCAAAATCTTAGTGATGAATTGCCATATTGTTGTGAAGTGTTAATTAATAAAATTATAGAAAAAGATAATTTTTTAACTATTTATGCCGATATTATTACAGATTCAGAAAATCATAAAGCAATGCTAATTGGTCGAAATGCTAATACAATTAAGCGTATTGGAATAGTCGCTAGGAAAAGAATTGCTGAAGTTTTTTTATTAAAAATTAACTTAAAGTTGGTTGCAAAAGTTCAAAAAAAATGGTACGATAATGAGAACTTTTTAAAAAAAGTAGGCTTAAAACAATAAAAAATAAAAGGTATTTAAATGGCGAAAACAGCGAAAAAAAGAGAATTGGTCGCTTTTGATTCAAGTACAAAAAAACTCTATAAACTTGCTGATAATGTCCTTAGTGAAATTACCGTTAAGGAAAAAAGCAATTCTGCTTACAATATTACCTATATGCCAGGTGAAAATGTAAAGTATGCTTCTGTTGAGGTTCCAAACGATACAGATGAGGATGAAATCAGTATAATTACAAACAAAACTTATGAAGTGTTAGAATTAGATATAGACAAGGATTATAAGATATCTTATAGTATTTCTAATGCTAGTATGGGAATTAATACAGTATATAATGTATTTGTAGTAGAAAATGAAAAAATTGAAACAGAATTTAAAGATGTAGCTAATAAGCTTCAGTATATTGATTATATAGATATTGAACCATTGATGTATCAAAATTATTATACAAGCAAACTTATAGAAAGTGATGGAGTTCAAGTATTTATATATTTTCATAAAACATATACAACACTTACCGTGTATAAAGATGGAGAATTAATAAACTATAAGATTATTAATAAACTTAGCATAGATATGTTGCATGGTAGTTTTTCTCATGATTTAGGAGAGAGAATTCCTGAACATATGTTTTTAAATGAATTATCAAAATATGGTTTTGACCATGTAGATGATGCAAAAAGAGTTTCACTTAATAAGGTTTTAAGCGAGTCTTTTAAATTCTTAATTAATAATTTATCTTTAATATTAAGAGGTGCTCAATTAGATAATGTTACTATTACAAAAGTATTTGTAGGAACTGATATTGGGTTAAGTCAAAATTTCTTAAAAAAAGTTGAAGTATTGTTTTCTTGCTTTAGGTGTCTTGATGATGATATTATACTTGAAACTATGCTTAATAATAAAGTTGAAATTGGAATTAATAGTCTTGAAGTAGCAGAATTTGTTAATATCCATAAAATTAAATATGATTTATTTAAAAATATTAGAAATTTTACCGTTGAGGTTAATACACCTTCTGAATTTACAACTACTCCTGAAAAAGAAGGCGGAGAATTAAGGATTAATCCATTTGTTTTATTAAGCTTGTTAAGAGCTAATGAACAATTAAAAATGCCAAATGATGTATTTAACATATCTACATTCTTAAGACCACCACCTTTTGCGAAGAGATATTCTGGGAAGTTAATTTTATCAATTTTGGCTGTTATTGTATTGGCTAGTATTTATCCTATATATAATTATATAAATGGTAAATTTATTGAAGTAGAAGAAAGAGATACTAGTGAAAAAATTCCTGCTAAACAAACAGAATATACAAGAATTGATAATGAAATTAAAAACCTTGAAAGTAGATTATCTAGTTTATCAGCTGAAGTAAATGAAGCTAGAAGAACTTTAGAATTTAGATATACACTTTTAGATAATATTTATGATAAAAAAGTTAATTATCTATCAAAAGCTAGTGCAGCTACAAAAATGGCTAGTATCTTAAATCAAAGTAATATTAAAGTAACAAGTATGTCTTTTGATAATGATATTATAAATGTTAATTTAAAAGGAACTGCAACAGGTATAACTTCATTCTTAAAAGAAATAGGTGCTGATGATACTTATAGTATTGAATCAAGAGATGTATTGATTAAGATATTAAATCTTGATGATAAAGATAAAGAGCATGAAAGTAATATTGTAATAAAGGTTTTAAGATGAAACAAGGTAGTATTTTTGATAAAATAGATAATTATTACGAAAAGCAGCCTAATACTAATATATTCTATATGAGTATATTTATGTGTGTATTTTTATTTGGTTATTTAATCTATGATTATACATATGAGAGTTCAGAGCAGTATGTGGCAGAACAAACAGAATTATTAAATAAAGCTAAAGAAGAGTTAAGAAGACTTGATGATTTTATTGAAAGAGAAAAGCAAAACTCAAGAATACAAAAATTAACACAAGATATCATTAGCGAAGAAAAAGCAAGAAAAGAAATCAGTGATGAGAATATGTATTTTGATGATAAATTAAAAGAAGCGTCAAAATTATTATATAATCAAAAAAATTGGTCTGAGTTTATGGCTAAAATTAATGAATTATCTAAAAAATATCAAGTAGTTTTAGGTGATGTAAGAAGTAGTGTAAATGATTTGGTAAGTCAAAAAGTAGAAGAAGTTTTTAATGTTCAATTTTCTTTAACTGGTAAATTCCAAAATATTTTACATTTTGTAAATAGCTTAGAAAAATCAATTGATGTTGTAGATGTAAATATGCTTAAACTATATAAAATTGAGCCTACAGATAATCCTAATAATGATAATAATGGTGGCGAAAATAACAAAGTTTATACAAATGACATTCAAGCTGATGTTAAAATCTCAATATGGGGGATTAAATATTAATGAAAAAAGTATTATGTATATTAGTTTGTATTCAAGCAATTTTTGCTATGACAAGAACAGAACTTGACAATAAATTTAATGAATTAGTTCAAGTTAGAAATACAATAGACTATCTTGAAATTACAAAAACAAATGATCCTTTTTATAAGGACAAAATCAAATCAGACGAGGTTATAACTTTTACTTTATATGCTATTGTAGATAAAAGAGTGAAAATCAATCAAAAATGGTATGGTTTAAACGAAATAATTACTGCAGGTTATAGGGTAGTTAGTATTAATAATGAAAGAGTTGGTCTTTCAAATTCAATTAATTATGTAGAACTTAATTTAAAGGATAATCAGAATGTTCAAATCAGTGTTAAATAAAACTATTATATCTTTAAGTGCAGCGCTAATGCTATCTAGCTCATTAAGTGCAGCAGATTGCTCAAAAAGAGCTTTTGATATTAAAGTAAATAAAGAAGATACTTCAGCTTACGAAATAATTAATCAATTATCAAAAGTATGTGATTTTAGTGTAGTTTATAAAGATTCATATTCAAAAGGAATATTGAGTACTAGACAAGATGGAATAAGTATTAAAAATATGCATATTAATGGCATTTTTGATTTGCTTATTGCTGAACAAGGTTTAGATTATGATTTTTCAAATAATATCTTAAAAATTCAAGGTTTAAATACTAAAACATTTAAATTAGACTATATTACTTCAGTTCGTAAGGGTAGTGCTATTACTAAGGCAAATGTTGAATCTCAAGCAAGCAGCAGCGATAGCAGTAGCTCAAGTTCAAGTTCAGGTTCAAGTTCAGATAGTGATAATATGATTGAAACTAAAGAAGAATTTGATTTTTGGAAAAACATAGGCAAAGAGATTTCAGAAATAGTTCAAAATTCAGGTCAAAATATTCCTATTACACCTCCTACAATCAATGCTAATGCGGGTTTAATCACAGTTACTTCAAGTAATGAAATTTTAGATAGGATTGAAACTTATTTAAATCAAGTTCAAGAATCACTTAAAAAACAAGTAGTAATTGATGTTTCAATTATTGAAGTAAGCCTTAATAAATCTCATAAAACAGGTATAGATTGGACACAATTTAATTTAGGATTTGATACTACTGGAGCATCTCTTACAAATCTTATTGGAAACACTGCTAATGGCACTATTATTTTAGCTGATAAAAAAAATACTTCTAATGTATTTTGGGGTAAAACCGATAAAGGTAGATGGCACGGAGATGAAAATATAGCTATTAATATGGGTATTAACCTAACAGGTATGATAAATTTTCTTAAAGAAAGTGGAGATGTTAAAGTTGTTTCAAGTCCTAAAATCGCAACTTTAAATAACCAACAAGCATTAATCACGGTTGGTGATACATATAATTATAAATTAAAAGGAAGTAGCACAACTACAGATAGTGGTAGCACGGGTGATGCTGATGAAGAAAAATCAATTTTCGTAGGTATTTTATTAAATATCTTACCTGAAATATCAGATGATAATAAAATTATGCTAAGAATTAATCCAAGCATTAGTGAGCTAATAAATATTGAAGATAAAAAAGTTAAAGATGGCTATAGGGTTGTTGCTCCAGATACAAAACAAAAGAAATTATCAACAGTTGTTCAAGTAAGAGATGGAGAGACTATTGTTTTAGGTGGTCTTATTACTGATTCTGAATTATTTAGTAAAAATGGAATTCCGGTATTACAAGACATTCCTTTATTGGGAAAATTATTTGGCTCTAAACAAAAATCAAAAGAAAAAACAGAATTAGTGTTTGTTATCACTCCGCATGTTGTTGATTTTACTAAAGATAAAGAAGAAGTAAGAAAATCTTTAGAAGATTTAGGATACTCTTTAGCACTAGATTATAAAGAAGATTTAAAACCTACTGCTACTAAAAACTTATTTAAAGAAAAAGCAGAAGAATTTGATTCAATAAATAATGTTGAATAAGGGTTGCTATTGAATAAATATACATTAGCTAAAGAATTATTTATAGACAATTTAGAAAGCCTTAGATTTATCAATCTTGATAAATCTAAGATTGCTTATCATAAGATTATAACTTCATTAGAAAAGCCTTTAAAATTAGTATTGTTTTATGGTAAGCCAGGTTGTGGTAAGACTTTTTTATTAAATAAAATAGAAAAAGATTTAAAAGAAAAAAATAAAAAGATTATATTATTAGAACAGCCATTTTATTCAGAATCAGGATTTTACACAGAGTTGCATAGAAAAATTTTTAATGAATATGTAGAGATTGAAAAATACGAAGATTTTTTAAGAATTTTTAAAGATAAAGTTACTCAAACTCCTGAAGAATTAAAATACGATGGATATATGGTAATGCTTGATGAAGCTCAAATGTATCCTAATATATTAATAGAAAAAATTAGACTATTATCAGATACTAGAATGTTTAAATTCTTATTTACAGTTCATAAGACGATTGCTGATGAGGATATTTTAGCTCAAGAGCATTTTACTACTAGAATTTGGGAAAGTATTGAACTTAGTGAATCTAGTGAAGATGAAATTAAAACTTATATTAATAAGAAATTAGAAACTTTAAAGAATGGTTTGGATAAAGGATTTTTTAGTAATAAAAATTATAAGTTTATATATAGCGTTACTAAAGGAAACTTAAGAACTGTTAATATGTTATTGTATAAAGCATTTGAAATATATGAATTTTACGAACAAGAAAGATTTAGTGAGTTTAGTAATCCAAAAATCAATGAAAAAGTATTAGAAATGGCTGCTCTTGATAAAGGTTTATTAAATGCTTAATTTACATGAAGTTATAGAATTAGAAAATAAATGGAAAATTTATTCAAGTAAGAAAAAAAAGAAAAAGTATATCTTTTTATACATATTAGCTTTTATTATATTTGTTATTTTTATATCTGCTTTAATATATTTTGCATACTCAAAAGGTGCTAGCGAATTAGAAACTAATGTAAAAAAAAGTAATAATGAAGTTAAAAAGATTATAAATGATACTAAGGTTAAATTAGAAAAAGAAAAAATATTAGATAATAAAAATATTATCAATAAACCAGTAGAAGTAATTAGTAATAAGCTAGATAATGATAAAAAATTAGTAGATATGCCTAAAGAAGAAGTTGATACTACTACTTTAGCAGATACTACAAATAATGAAACTATATCATTAAGCATTATGAATATAGATGTTAAAAACTCATCTTTTAAATCAAATACAAGTGAAACAAAATCAAGTAATATTAAAAATAATAACATTATTAAAAATATACCTAAAAATATAGAAACTAACACAATAGTTATTACTGATTTAAATTCTACAGCTACACCTAAGGTAGAAAGCAAAAAAGAATTAGATGATTTAGAATATTTGAAATTAAAATTTTCTGAAACTAATAGTATATATTTTGCTTTAGATATAGCTGATGTGTATTATTCTAAAGGCGATTTTAAAAACGCTAGAGAATGGGCATTGACTGCAAATAAATTAGATGTTAAAAATGATAAATCTTGGGTTATGTTTGCAAAAGCAAGTTATAAATTAGGTTTAAAAGAGCAAGCTATTAATTCTTTAACTAATTATTTAAATTCTAATAGCTCAACTCGTGTTAAACAAACTTTAGACTTAATTAAAGAAGGTAAATTATGAGAAAAATTATTTTTTTATTAATAGCTTTAAATTGTTTTGCTATTAGTTTAGCAGATATTAATAAAGCTATTGAAAATCAAGAATATTCAAAAGTATGCAATAATTTAGTATATGATTTAGCTGTAAAAAATCAAGATGATGGATTGATGAATTTGTATGGTATTGCATGTTTAAGAACAGATTATATAAACAAACTATCAGCTGTTATTATTGCACTTAGAAATTCAAAAGAAGCAAGAGCTAATGCTGTTTATTATTCAACTATTTTATATAAGAAAAAATTATTACATTCAGCACTAGTTGATAACCTTAATATAAGCTCTATTAAGCTACCTAAGTGCGATTATATTTTATCTGATATTTACGATGATTATATATTAGGTAATTATATAAAGGAAAATGATAAATATATTTTTAGATATAATGATAAAATCTATGAAATGAGTTTGAGATTTGATAAACCATTTACTAAGATGGTTTTAACTATTTTAAATTCAAACAATCAAATATTAGAAGTGAAAGAGTACTGGTAATGGAATTTGTAGATCGTTTAGGAGTTTTAGTATATAGAAGAAAAATGGAATTAAAAGACACTATTATGTCTTTTGAAAATCCACAAGATAAGTTAAATTATTTAAAAAGCGTTTTAGATGAAAGCACATTAGAATCTTTATTGATTGACCTTTATAAGACTAATGGTATTACTTTAGATGATATTGCATTACATTTTGAAATAGGTAATAAAGAATTTTTAGAAAAAATTGCACAAAAATTAAGATTTGAATATATAGATTTAGATTCAGTTGATATTAATTATAAAATTTCTGAAAAAATTCAGTATTCAGTTTTATCAAACTATGGATTTTTACCTTTTAAAGAAGATGAAATTAATTTATATGTAGCATATAAAGAACCATTTAATTTAGAAACTCAAGATAAAGTTCAACATTTATTTAGTAGAAAACTTGTTAAAAACTATGTCGCACATCCATCTCAAATTGATAGATATTTAAGTAAAATTCAATTAAATGAAAGCATAAAAGATATTATCAATGATATTAGAAAAGAGTTAAGCTCTGATCCTACAATGACTGGTGGAGAGCAAGATAGTTCTGGAATTTTAAAATTAATTGAAGTTATCCTTAGAACTTGTATTGTAAATCGCTCAAGCGATATTCACATTGAACCAACCGAGACAAACTGCATTGTTCGTGGTAGGATTGATGGTATGCTAACTGAAATATTTATTTTTGATAAAGATATATATCCACCAATGGTTTCTAGAATGAAACTTTTATCAAATATGGATATTGCAGAAAAAAGAAAACCACAAGATGGTAGATTTTCTGCTAGGGTTTTAGATAAAGAATATGATTTTCGTATTTCAACATTACCTATTATAAATGGCGAAAGTATAGTTTTAAGGATACTTGATAAATCAAAGATTTTAATTAGTCTAGGCAATCTTGGAATGCACCCTACAAATCTTGAAAGATTTCAAGCAGCAATGCATGCACCTTATGGGATTATTCTTGTAACTGGTCCAACAGGAAGTGGTAAAACAACTACTCTTTATGCTGCGCTTAATGATATGAAAAGCGTTGAGACTAAAATTATCACGGTTGAAGACCCTGTAGAGTATCAGTTGAATTTGATTCAGCAAGTGCATGTTAATGAAAAAGCAGGACTAACATTTGCAGCTGCTCTTAGGTCTATTCTAAGACAAGACCCTGATATTATAATGATAGGTGAGATTAGGGATGCTGAAACATTAACAATTGCTATTCAAGCAGCACTTACAGGACACTTAGTATTTTCAACTCTTCACACGAATGACGCAGTTTCAGCCGTTACTAGGATAGTAGATATGGGGGTTGAGCCTTATATGGTTAGTGGTGCATTAACAGCAATTGAAGCACAAAGACTTGTAAGAAAGCTTTGTCCTAATTGTAAGCAAGTTACAAAAATACCTGATAATTTTTATTCAAGAATTGAAAAGTATGTAAAAGAAGTAGAAAATCCACAATTTTATAAGCCTGTAGGTTGCCCTAAATGTTCTCAAACAGGCTATACTGGTCGTGAAATGATAAGTGAAATTCTACCAATCAGCGATAGAATTTCTTCTATGGTTGCAGCGGGTGCATCTAAAGAAGAGATTAGAAAAGTAGCTTATGAAGAAGGTTTTGTTGATATGTTTCATGATGGTATAGTAAGAGCTGCTAAGGGTGTTACTAGTGTTGATGAAGTATTAAGAGTTGCGAAAGAGTAATAAATGAAGAAATTTCAAGTTGAGTATATTAGTAAAGGACAAAAAAAGGTCTTAACTCTAACAGCACAAAGCAAGGCAAGTGCTGTTGAACAAGCTAAAAATAAAAATTTAGGTCGTATAGTAAAGGCTGGCGAAGTTCAAACCGTTTCGCTAGGAAGTGCTGTTGATAAATTAAAAAATTTATCTTTTTTTAAACCTACTATAAAATTACCTGATTTGATTGCTTCAATTAACCAATTAGGTGTTATGGCTGGTGCTGGTATTTCTATCCATGATAGTGTGAGAGAAGTTGCAAATTCAAGTGCAAATAAAAGGGTAAAAGAGATTTTTTCTAAAGTTTATGAGGACTTGAATGCTGGTCTTAGTATAAGTTTATCACTCGAACCATTTCAAGCTGAATTAGGTGATATTACACTAGCTATGGTTAAGCTAGGTGAAAGCACTGGTAAATTGGGTGAAAGTTTAAAAAAACTTGCAGAAATTTTACAAGAATTATATGACAATCAACAAAAGTTTAAAAAGGCTTTAAGGTATCCTATAATAGTTGTTACAGCTATTGCTATAGCATTTACTATCTTAATGCTTGTTGTTGTTCCGCAGTTTAAGGAGATATTTGAACAATTAGGGGCTAATTTACCACCTGCTACTAAGGCTTTGTTATTTATTGAGCATACTTTAAGAAATTATGGGATATATGTTTTAGTTGTGCTTATTGGTGGGATATTTGCTAGTAAAAGATTTTATGGAATTAATGATAATTATAAAGCTTTAGTTGATAGATATGCTTTAAAAACTTATCTAATAGGAAAGATTATTTTATTTGCTACTATGAGTAGATTTAATCTTATTTTTACAGAGCTAGTAAGAGCAGGTATTCCTATTGCAGATGCACTTGATACTTCACTTAGAACAATATCTAATACAACTATGAAAAATAAATTAAATGCTACTAAAGTTTCAATTTCAAGAGGGCTTAGCTTAACTGAATCTTTTAAAGAAACAGAACTTTATGAGAATATGCTTATTCAAATGATTAAAGCAGGCGAAGCCAGTGGTCAATTAGATGCAATGCTTGAAAAAGTTACTGGGTATTATAAGGAAAGATTTAATAATATTATAGATAACCTATCAAGCTATATTGAGCCAATTCTTATGTTATTTATTGCTGGTATGGTTCTTTTCTTAGCACTTGGTATTTTTATGCCTATGTGGGATTTAGGAAGCGCTGTAAAAAGCTAAATAAAATCTTTAGTCAAGAATTTGACTAAAGATAATACATTTCTTTATTAGTTTGAATTTACAATAATTTAACTAAGTTCTATACAATCACTAAGCTACAATATTTTTTAATTTGATAAATAGTTTTAATTTTAATGAATTAAAATAATCTTTGTAAGCTATTTGGTTTATAATATGAATTATAGATTTTGATAAGGTTTTATCTGTATTAGTAATTATTTAAAGGAGTTAAAATGACTAGAATATTAATGATTGAAGATGATTTAGAATTAGCAGAAATTTTAAAAGAATATTTAGAGCAATATGATATGAAAGTTGATATTGCTGATGAGCCATATATTGGATTGTCAAAATTAAATCTTACTACATATGATTTGATTATATTAGATTTAACATTACCTGGAATGGACGGACTTGAAGTATGTAAAGAAATTAGAAAAAAATATACAAGTCCAATTATAGTATCATCTGCAAGACACGATATAAATGATAAGGTAGAAGCTTTAGAATTAGGCGCTGATGATTATTTACCAAAACCGTATGATCCAAAAGAATTAAAAGCTAGAATTACATCACATTTAAGAAGATTTGAACAAATTCAAATAAGTGCAAATGAGCATAGCAACAAGACTTTAGAATATGATGAATTTAAACACGCTATTTATTTTAGGGGCAAAGAATTAGTTTTAACAAATGCAGAATTTGATATTTTAAGTTATTTAATTAAAAAAGAAGGTGGTGTAGTTAGCCGCGAAGAATTAATTTACAATTGTTCTTCAATTAATGAAGAAAGTTCTAATAAAAGTATAGATGTAATTATTTCTAGAATAAGACAAAAAATTAGTGATGATAGCAAAACTCCAACTCATATTCACGCAATTAGGGGAATTGGTTATAAGCTAACACAATGAAATCTAGTATTTTTTATGTAATTACTTTTATTTTTATATTAGCTACTTCAACTATAGGAATGGCGTTTATTTGGTTGATTAATTATGATAAGGATAATTATTCAAACGAACTAAACGCTAGATATTCTTACTTAGCGAATTTAAAACTCCAAGAATTAAATAATGCAATTACTGAAGATGAATTTAATTACAAACAAAATCAATTTAAACTTAAATTAATAGACCAAGATAGTAAAAAATTAATTTTATTTGATGCTATAACATTGGCTGAAGATAGTAATAACTTAGGAGCAAGTAAAATTCTTACAAGTAATGGCAAGAATTATTTATATATAATAGCAAATGATAAAGATTTCTTATATGAAGATACGAATTTTAATTCTTATAGATATATGAGTATTCAAATAATATTATGTATAGTTATTTTGGTTTTATTAATTAGTTATATATTTGTTATAGGTAAATTAAGACCTATTAGAAGACTTAAAAGACAAATTACAAAATTTGCTAGCAATGATTTAGATAATATAGAAAATATAAGCAAGGGTAATGATGAGATTTCTCAAGTTTCAGATGCTTTTTATCAAGCTATTAAAAAAATTAAAGATTTAAATACTTCAAGACAATTTTTTTTAAGAAATATAATGCACGAGCTTAAAACTCCAATTACAAAAGGTAGAATTACAGCTGAAATGCTAGAAGATACGAAATTTAAGCAAAGACTTATAAATGTATTTGATAGAATGGTTATTTTAATAGATGAATTAGCCGCAGTAGAGCAAATCACAAGTGGAGTTGCAAAAAATCCAAAGAAAATTTCAATTAATCACATTTTTAATGAAGCAAAAGAAATGTTGCTTTTAGAAAATGAAAAAATTAATATTATAAGTGATAATACTTTTGTAGTTTATGTTGATTTTAAACTATTTACAACTGCAATTAAAAATTTATTAGATAACGCTATTAAATATTCAGATGATAATGCTGTAAGAGTTATAATTTGCCATGAAAGTATAAAGTTTTATAACAAAGGTAAAAAATTAGATAAAAATATTGAGTATTATTTAGAGCCTTTTACTCAAGGTGGTAATAAGAGTTCAAATTCTTTTGGCTTGGGGCTTTATGTTGTAAATACGATTTTAGAAGCTCATAAATTGAAATTAAATTATAACTATGATAATGGTTATAATATTTTTGCCATTACTAATCTTGATAATATAATCAAAGAAGAAAAAACTCAAGAAAAATAACCTTTATTAACTTTAAAAAAGCTAAAATATCAGCTTATTTCACACACACCAATCCTTATTTGTTGCAACGCTAGTTGTATTTGGGTGTGGAGGTAAAAACAATTTTTTAAGGAGAAACCTATGGTTACAATGAGAGATTTATTAGAATGTGGTGTGCATTTTGGGCATCAAACAAGACGCTGGAATCCTAAAATGAAAAAGTTCATTTTTGGTGAGAGAAAAGGTATTTATGTAATTGATTTACAAAAAACAATTAGATATTTTAGATATACATACAATATCGTTCGTGATGCAGCAGCAGAAGGTAAAACAATTTTATTTGTTGGAACTAAAAAGCAAGCAACAGATGCTATTAAAGAATATGCAATTAAATGTGGAATGCCATATGTAAATCACAGATGGTTAGGCGGTATGATGACAAACTTTGAAACTATTCGCCAATCAATTAGAAAACTTGAAGTTATTGAAAGTATGCAAGAAGATGGAAGCATTAATTTATTAACTAAAAAAGAAGCATTAATGCTAAATCGTAAAAAAGAAAAATTATTAGATTATTTAGGCGGTATTAGAGACCTTAAAACTCGCCCTGATATGATTTTTGTAATTGATACAGTAAAAGAAAAAATTGCAGTTGCAGAAGCAAATAGATTAAAAATCCCAGTAGTAGCTCCAATTGATACAAACTGCGATCCTGATGTTGTAGATTTTCCTATCCCAGGTAATGATGATGCTATTCGTTCAGTTCAATTATTCTGCCAAGAAATGTGCGAAGCTATATTAGAAGGTAAAGCTTTAAGAGAACAAGATGGTGAAGTAGTTGAAAGAGCAGAAGTTAGCGAAGATGAAAAACAAGAAGTATTAGAAGAAGCTATGATGGAAGGGGAAATGTAATGGCAGAAATTACAGCAGCAATGGTAAAAGACCTGCGCGAAAGCACAGGTGCTGGAATGATGGATTGTAAAAACGCACTTAAAGAGTGTGATGGAGATATGCAAAAAGCAGTTGAATACTTAAGAGAAAAAGGCTTAAGTAAAGCTGCTAAAAAAGCTGATAGATTAGCAGCTGAAGGTTTAATTGGTGTTAAACTTTCAAATAATTTAGCAAGTTTAGTAGAAATCAATTCAGAAACTGACTTCGTTGCTAAAAATGATAAATTTATAGATTTAGTAAATAAAACAGTTGAGCAAGTTCAAGTTAGTGGAGTTTGCGATGTTGAGAGTTTATTAAATAGCAATATTGATGGAGCTAAATTTGAAGATTATCTAAAAAATCAAATCGCAACTATTGGAGAAAATTTAGTTGTAAGAAGATTTGCTACTTTAAAAGCAAATGATAATGAAGCTTTAAGTGGTTATTTACACACAAATGGTCGTGTAGGTGTTATCGTTAAGGCTAAATTTAATAATGCTGCTAATAAAGCAAAAGTTGAAGAATTTTTAAAACAACTTTGTATGCATATTGCAGCTATGAAACCAAGTGTTTTAAGTTATAAAGATTTAGATAAGGAATTTGTAGAAGCTGAATATAGAGCTTTATGTGCTGAACTTGAAAAAGAAAATGAAGAATTAGTTCGTCTTAAAAAGCCACTTCATAAAATTCCACAATTTGCAAGTAGATTACAAATTACCGATGCAGTTTTAAAGAAAGCTGAAGAAGATATAAAAGCTGAATTAAAAGCTCAAAATAAACCAGAGCAAATTTGGGATAAAATTGTTCCTGGTCAAATGGCAAGATTTATAGCTGATAACTCAATTTTAGATTCTCGCCTTACATTAATGGGACAATTTTATGTAATGGATGATAAAAAAACTATAGAGCAAGTTATTGCTGATAAATCAGCTGAATTAAAAGATGAATTAGTAATTGAAAGCTTCGTAAAATATGAAGTTGGCGAAGGCTTAGAAAAGAAAAACGAAGATTTCGCAGCAGAAGTTGCAGCTCAAATGGGTAATTAATGTTAAAAGCAAGCGGTGTTGGTAAAAAATACGATGCCGTTTTATTTAACAATTTAAATTTAACTTTAAATCCGCAACAAACTTTAGCCGTCTTAGGCAAAAGTGGTTGCGGAAAATCTACATTATTGCATATTCTATCAACACTTTTAGCACCTGATAGCGGGGAAGTCTTTTATAAAGATAAGAATATTTATAAACTTAGCGAAGATGAAAGATTATTAATAAGAAGAAATGATTTTGGAATTATTTTTCAGCAGCATTATCTTTTTAAAGGATTTTCAGCTTATGAAAATATTGAATTAGCAAGTGTTTTATCAAATAATAAAATAGATGATGAGATAATTAATTTTTTAGGTATTAAAGAAATTCTAAATAAAAAAGCAAATGAATTAAGTGGTGGAGAGCAACAAAGAGTAAGTATTGCTAGAGTTCTTTGCAAAAAACCTAAAATTATTTTTGCTGATGAGCCAACTGGAAATCTTGACCCAACAAATGCAAAAATAGCTATGAAGTTATTAATTGATTATGTTAAATTAAACAATTCAGCCTTATTTTTAATTACTCACGATGAAAATTTAGCTTTAATGTGTGATGATATTTTAAGGATAAATAATGGGTAAGTTAGTTTTTTTAAGTGGAGCTGGTCTTAGTGCCCCATCTGGCTTAAGCACTTTTAGAGATAATGATGGTTTGTGGGAGCAATATGATTTAGATATAGTTTGTAATTATCAAACTTGGATTAAAAATTTTAATTTAGTTCATGAGTTTTATAATAAAAGAAGACTTGAATTAAGAAAAGTTAAACCTAATAAAATGCACAAAAAAATTGCTGAAATATCAAGGCATTTTGAAGTTATTAATTTTACTCAAAATGTTGATGATTTATTAGAGCGTGCAGGGTGTGAAAATGTAATTCACTTGCACGGAAAATTATTAGAATTACACTGCACTAATTGTAATGATATTACTAAGCTTAATTTAAATGATGATTTGGAATTTAAATTTGAAAATTGTAAAAAATGCCAAAGTAAATTAATTAAACCTAGTGTGGTGTTTTTTGGAGAACAAGCGCCATTTTATACTGATTTATATTCAACATTTTATAATCTTAATGAAGATGATTTGGTGGTTATCATAGGAACAAGCGGTGCAGTTATTAATATAAATTATTTATTAAGGTTTGCAAAATCTAAAAACATACTAATTAATTTAGAAAAAAATAAATATATAAATGAAGCTTTATTTTCTCATATTATTTATAAATCTTGTGATGAATGTATAGATGAATTAGAGCAAATTATTCAAGAATGGAACTCGTAAGATTATTTAGTGAGCAAAACATAGTTTTGTTTATGCTATTACTTGCTAGAATGAGTGGACTTTGCTTGTTTTTTCCATTTTATTCGCATTTACAAATTCCTGTGGTTATTAAGTCTAGTTTTGTTATTATTATGACTTTTTTTTTCTATCCATTAGCTCATACTAATATAACGCCAAATTATTTAGTTATTGCTCTTATAACTGAGCTTTTGTTAGGACTTGTTGCAGGTCTTTGTTTGCAGCTTACTTTTACGATTTTACAAATGAGCGGAGAACATATTAGTTTTATTATGGGTTTTTCTATGGCTAGCGTGCTTGATCCAAATACTGGTGCAAATACTCCTATCATTGGTCACTTTATTTCTCTTATTGCATTACTTTTGTTTTTAGCTTATGATGGACATCATTTGGTCTTGTTATTTTGGGCAAAGAGTTTAAATGGTATTGCTTTAGGTGATTTTGCTTTGCATGATGGTTGGTTTAGACAGATAATGAATGAGACTAAAGACATATATTTAGTTGGTCTTAGCCTTGCGTTTCCAATAATTGCCATATCAATGCTTAGTGATTTTGTATTTGGTTTGCTTATGAAAACAATGCCACAATTTAACCTTTTAGTGGTAGGCTATCCTATAAAAATAACGATAGCATTTATTGTTTTGATGACAATTTTAGCTACAATCTTGTTTTATTTTAAAGAATTGGTTTTAAAAGTGTTTTTACAACTTGAACTATTTGTAAGTTAGGAAGGTATAATGAATGCAATATTAATTAATAAAAATCCAGCAATTTCAAGATTAATAAGCCTTAGTTTGCAAAAATTAAATATTACTTATAAAGAAATAAATAATTTAGAAGAGCTTGAACCTTGTGATATTATTATAGCTGATAATGAGTGTGAAGTTGATATTAAATTATGTCAACAAATGTCTAAAAAACTAATTCTTATATTAGCAAAAAATGAAACAAGTAATGATGCAATAGTTATTCATAAACCATTTTTACCTACTGATTTTATAGATTTGATAAATAGTTTTAAAGACGAATTAAAAGAAGATTTTAATACTAGCGATTTAGATAATATTGATTTATTAAGTGATGATATTGATTTGGAAGAATTTAAAATAGATAATATCACTGATTTAGATAGTTTAGACTTGAATGATTTTGGTAATAGTTTAGGTTTAGAAACTAAGCTTGATTTAGATAATACTGATGAATTAAATTCTATAGATGATTTTAACATAGATAGTATTGAAGAACTTGATAATTTAAATAATGATGAATTATTGCAAGATTTAGATAGTTCTAATGATTTAACTTCTTTAGATGATGAATTACTGCAAGATTTAGAGAATTTAGATGATGTTGATAATAAATTTAGTGAAGAATTGGATAATATTGAAGAACTTGATAATTTAAATAATGATGAAGCATCTCAAGGTTTAGATGATATTAATAATGAATTAGATGAGAATTTAAGCGCTCTTGATGATTTAAATTCTTTAGATGATGAATTAGATACGAAATTATCTGATTTTAATGAAGATGAGAATTTAAATAATGATGAACTATCACAAGATTTAGATAGTTCTAATGATTTAACTTCTTTAGATGATGAGTTACCACAAGATTTAGATGATACTAATGATGAATTAGATGAGAATTTAAGTGCTCTTGATGATTTAAATTCTTTAGATGATGAATTAGATACGAAATTATCTGATTTTAACGAAGATGAGAATTTAAATAATGATGAACTATCGCAAGATTTGGATACTTTAAGTGATATTGAGAATTTAGATGAATTAAGTAATGCTATTGTTTTAGAAGAAGATTTAAAAACTACGAAAGACATAGATGATTTAGAAGAGAATTTAAATAATGATTTAAATTTAGATGATTTGAATAATATTGATGAATTTTCATTACCTGAAAGTTTTGAAGAATTAAGTAGAGATTATCAAGATTTATTGCAAGATGATATTGATTTTACAAGTTCAAATGATTTAGAAGAAGATATAAACAATAGTTATGAAGATGATAATTTTAAAGATTTAGAAGATGATTTAAATACAGAAATAACAAATGATTTTGATGTTGTTACGGGTGATTTAGATGTAGCTGAAGATATGAAAGATGATTTTAATGATAGTGGTTTAGAAGAAGAATTTGAAGATGTGAAAGAAGATTTGAATATTAATAATCATTTAGAAGATATTCAAGATAATGAATTAGGTTCTTTAGCTGCTTTTGATGATATTAAAGATGATATTGAAGATATTCAAGAAATTGTAGGAGATGAAAAAGTGAGTGATTTTGATGATTTAAATGAAATTGAAATTAAAAAAGCGTTAGGGGAGGAAGTTGTAGAATTATTAGACAATAATGAAGATATAAAAGAAAAAAATAATGATTTTACTAATAGCATAGAAGCAAATGTTGATGATGACATTAGTGAAGTTAGCGAAAATGTTACAAAAGCAGTAAATCAAGCTATTATCAATAGCACAAAAGGCACGAAAAATCGTATAAAAGATATAAATATATCAATTAATATAAGTTTTAAAGATTAATTATGGCAGGAATTTTATTAATATCAGGCCCAAGTGGTGCGGGCAAAAGCACACTATTAGAGCGTTTAGCACAAGATTATAATGATTTTTATTTTTCAATATCAGCAACCACTAGAGCTCCTAGAGTAGGAGAAAAAGAGGGTGTAAATTATTATTATTTGACCCACGAAGAATTTGAATTAGGAATTAAAAATGATGAATTTTTAGAGTATGCTAATGTTCATGGGAATTATTATGGAACGCCATTAAAACCAATTTATGACGCTTTAGAAAATGGTAAAAATGTTATTTTAGATATAGATGTTCAAGGCTTTAGAATAGTAAAAGATAAATTAGGTAAAGATTTTTTATCAGTTTTTATAAGTCCTGAGAATGAAAAAGTATTAAAAGAACGCCTTGTTTCTCGTGGCACAGAAAATCCTGATGTAATTGCTAAAAGACTTCATAATGCAACTGCTGAAGTTCAAGCTATTGGAAGATATGATTTTTTTATTATAAATGATGATTTGGAAAAAGCTTATAAAGAGCTTAAATTACTTTACCAAGCAGCAAACTTAAAAGTGTTAAATAAAGACATTAAAAAATTTATTTCAGAATGGAAAAAAGGAGAATAATATGGGAATAGGTAGTGGATGGCACTGGATTATTGTTTTATTAGTAATCATTTTATTATTTGGTGGTAAAAAATTACCAGAACTTGCAAAAGGCTTAGGAAAAGGTATTAAAACATTTAAAAAAGAAATGGCAGATGATACTACTGCAAAGCCTGTGAATGAAATTGATGAATTAGCTGATAATACTAAAAAAACTGAAGCTAATGAAGTAAAAAGCGAGCAAAAAGCCTAATGCTAAAGGAAAGTATTAAAGAGTATTTATCAAAAGTATTAGAATGCGAATTTAGTTTAGAAAGTCCAAAAGATAGAAATTTAGCTCATTTTGCAATGCCTTGCTTTAGCTTTGCAAAAGAGCTTAAATTAGCCCCAAATAAAATTGCAGCAGATTTTGCAGAAAAATTGAAAAATTGTGAGATTTTTAGCAGTGTTGAAGCAGTGAATGCTTATGTCAATTTCAAATTATCAAATGATTTTTTAGATAAATTATGTAAAAATGCTTTAAATAACCCAGAAGATTTTGCAAAAAGTCCTAAAAAAAATTATAAAATCTTGCTTGAATATGTAAGTGCAAATCCTACAGGACCACTTCACATAGGGCACGCAAGGGGTGCTATTTATGGAGATAGTTTAAATAAAATTGCAAAACATTTAGGCTATACATTTGATACAGAATATTATGTAAATGATGCAGGTAATCAAATAGATTTATTAGGCGAAAGCGTTATTTTAGCTATAAGAGATTTTGTTTTAAAAGAAAATGTTGAATATCCTGAAAGTTTTTATGGTGGCGAGTATATGCAAGAACTTGCTAGGATTTTTTATGATAAATTTAAAGATGATTTTATAAATAATAAAACCAAAATAGCAAGTTTAGCTAAAGATGAAGTCTTAAAAGAAATCAAGCAAACTTTAGCAAATGCTAGAATTAAGATTGATAATTATGTAAGCGAAACTGCTTATTATCCAAAGCTTGAAGAAACTTTAGAAAAATTAAAAAAAGCCGAAGCAACATATTTAAAAGATGATAAATTATATTTAGCATCTACAAAATATGGAGATGACTTAGATAGAGTTATTGTGCGTGAAGATGGTAGGGGGACTTACTTAGCAGCTGATATTGTTTATCACGATGATAAATTAAGTAGGGGATATGATAAAGTTATTAATATATGGGGAGCTGATCATCACGGCTACATTGCTCGTGTAAAAGCTGCTATGAGTGCTTTAGGGCATGATGCTAATAATCTTGAAGTAATCCTAGCTCAGATGGTTAATTTGCTAAAAAACGGACAACCTTATAAAATGAGTAAAAGAAAAGGTAATGTCATTTTATTTAGCGATGTTTTAGATGATATTGGCGTAGATGCTTTAAGATATATTTTTATAAGTAAGCGTTGTGATAGCCCGCTTGAGTTTGATGTAGATGAGTTTAAAAAGCAAGATAATTCAAATCCTATTTTTTATATAAACTACGCACACGCAAGAATTCATCAAATATTTGCAAAAGCTAATAAAAACTTTAATGATGTAATTAATGTTAGTTTAAGTAATTTTAAAGATGAAAATGCACTTAATTTATTATTTGATGCTTTAGCTTTAAATGATGTTTTAGAAGATGCTTTTAATAGCAGAACTCTTTCTAAATTATGCGATTATTTAAAACAAATCGCAAGTTCATTTCATAAAATTTATAATGAAACTAGAGTTATTGGACATGAAAACGAAGAGCAATATTTAAAAATATTTGCTCAAGTTGCTTTATGTATAAAAACAGGTTTTAGCTTAATTGGTATAAATGCAGTAAGTAGAATGGAAAAAGAGTGAGTAAAAAACACAATAAATCCCCAGAGCAAGTAGCTTTGGGGGTAAATAAAATTTATAAAAGTAAAAAAATAGAAAGTTATGTAGTATTAGTAGTTTTAGCATTTTGTTCTTATGCTATTGGTGAATTAAGCTTTTTTAAGAACTTTGGAATATCAGCTTTAATAATTGCCGTAATTTTGGGAGCTGTTATTGGAAATTTCGCACATCATAATGTAAGCTTATTAAAAAAAACAGGTGCTTTAGGAGTATGCACTAAGCAGATTTTAAGACTAGGGATTATTCTTTATGGTTTTAGAATTTCTTTAAGTGATATTGAAAGCATTGGTTTAAGTGGAGTTGGACTTGCTTTTTTTATAGTTTTTTCTACATTTTTTATTGGCTTATTAATAGGAAAATTATTAAAAATAGACTTTTTACAATCAGCATTAATTGCTAGTGGTTCTAGTATTTGTGGAGCTGCTGCTGTTTTAGCTAGTGAGAGTGTGCTAAAAGGTGGTTCGGCAAGAGTTGGTATAGCAGTTTGCACCGTAGTTGTGTATGGTTGTATTGGAATGTTTGTTTATCCATTGGTTCAAAATCTATTTGATTTAGATGGTAGATTATTTGGCTTTTTAGTAGGTGGGACTTTACACGAAGTTGCGCATGTTGTAGGAGCGGGTTCAAGTATAGGAGTTGATGGGGCAAATTCAAGTATAGTTATAAAAATGGTAAGAGTTTTAATGCTTGTTCCGTTTTTATTAATGCTTAGTTTTGGATTTAAAAAAGAAGAAAAAAAAGGCAATTTCTTAAATCAAATTCCTTGGTTTGCTTTAGGATTTTTACTAGCTTGTGGCATATCAAGTTTGCCTATTTTAAATACAGAATATGCTTTAAATGTTATAAAGCCTAATATTGCTATTTTTGATACATTTTTATTAAGCTTAGCAATGGTGGCACTTGGAGTAAATATTAGAAAGGATATGTTAAGCAAAGCTGGTCTTAAGCCATTTATTATGGCAGCAATTTTATGCGTATGGTTAGTGGTTGCAGCTTATGCTTATATAAAGGTGTTTTGTTAATGAGAGCAGAATGGCAAAAATGTGAATATATATTATTAGCATTACCTCATAAAGATAGTGATTGGTCGCCTTATTTAAATGAGATTTTAAATTCTTATTTAGAATTTGCAAAAGCGATTACAAATCATTGTAAGGTGCTTTTAGTTCATCACGAAAGTGCAAATCTTGATGAGTTTAAAAAGTTAAATAATATAGAGTTTTATTGTTTTAATACTAATGATACTTGGATTAGAGATTTTGGTCCAATTGATAATAATTTGGATTTTGTTTTTAATGCTTGGGGGAATAAATTTAGTTCTAATTTAGACAATGCTTTTAATGAAAATTTGTTTAAAAATTATCTTAAAAAAGACCTAAATAAAATTGATTTTATTTTAGAAGGTGGTAGCATTGATACTAATGGCAAGGTATTATTGACAACTACTGAATGTTTATTAAACGATAATAGAAATCAACAAAGCAAAGAAGAAATAGAAAATACACTTAAAAAATATTTAAAAGTTCAAGAAGTTTTATGGCTTGAAAATGGTGTAATTATAGGTGATGATACGGATTCTCATGTGGATACTTTAGCTAGATTTATTGATGAAAATACTATCGCTTATAGTTCTTGCGAAGATGAAAATGATGAAAATTACGCTAGTTTAAAAGCCTTAGAAGATGAGCTTAAAAAAACTAAATACAATCTAATCTCACTACCAATTCCTAGCCCAAAACATTATAATGGCAAAAGATTAGGCTGCACTTATGCTAATTTTGTGTTTGTAAATGACGCTTTAATAATGCCTTGTTATGATGATAAAAACGATGAATTAGTAAGACAAAAATTACAAAAAGCCTTACCTAATCATAAAATTATTTTAGTAAATGCCTTAGTCTTCGTAAGGCAAAATGGTTCATTACATTGTTCTTGTATGAATATATTTGAAGAATAATTTTATTTTCATAATTACTCTTTTTAATTAATTTTTTAATTTATAATAAAATTTTTATTTTAAAAACAAGGGGTAATTATGAAAAATATTTTAGATTTAGTAGGCAATACACCAGTAGTTAAACTCAATGCTTTAACAAATGATAAGATGGCTCAAGTTTATGTAAAACTTGAGAAATTTAATTTAAGCGGTAGTGTAAAAGATAGAGCTGCTTTAGCTATGATAGAAGAAGCTAAATTACAAGGAAAATTAAATTCTAATTCAATCATTTTAGAGCCAACTAGTGGAAATACAGGTATTTCTTTAGCGTTGATTGCTAGATTAATGGGCTATAAAGCTTGCATAGTAATGCCTGATACTATGAGTAAAGAAAGGCGAGATTTAATAAAAACTTTCGGAGCTGATTTAATTCTTACGAGTGGAAAAGATGGTATGAAAGGTGCTATTAATAAAGCTTTAGAATTAGCAAAGAGTGATAATAGATATATAATCTTACAACAATTTGAAAATCCAGCGAATACAAAAGCGCATTATACGAAAACAGCAGAAGAAATCATAAAAGAATTTAAAACTCTTGATTATTTTGTAGCAGGAGTAGGCACAGGCGGGACTATTAGTGGTGCTGGTAAGAGATTAAAAGAGCATTTTAAAGATATTAAAGTAATAGCAATAGAGCCAGAGCAATCTCCAATGCTTAGTAAAAATACAGCAGGAGCGCATAAAATTCAAGGAATAGGGGCTGGATTTGTTCCTGCTATTTATGATGCTAGTGTGGTTGATGATATTGTTTGTGTAGATGAAGCTGATGCAATTAATATGGTAAGATTATTAGCTAGTAAAGAAGGATTATTATTAGGAATTTCATCTGGTGCTAGTATATTTGCAGCTTTAGAATTGGCAAAAACTTTACCAAATAATAAAAAGATTTTAGCAATAGCTCCTGATGGCGGAGAAAAATATATTTCTATGGGGATTTTTGATGTTTGATAATTTAAAATATGATTTAGAAAATATTTTAAAAAACGACCCAGCAGCAAGAAATAAATTAGAAGTTTTTTTATTATATCCTGGTGTACATTCTGTGTTGTTTCATCGTTTAGCGCATTTTATGTATAAGAAAAAATTATTTTTTATAGCTAGATTTATATCTCAATTTTCAAGATTTTTAACAGGTATAGAAATACATCCAGGAGCAATAATTGGCAAAGGCTTATTTATTGACCACGGAATGGGAGTTGTGATTGGAGAAACGACTATTATAGGAGATAATGTTACTATTTATCACGGGGTTACTTTAGGCGGCACAGGTAAAGTTAGTGGTAAAAGACATCCTACCATTGAAGATGGAGTAATAATTGGAGCAGGCGCTACTATCTTAGGCAATATCACAATTGGTAAAAATGCAAAAATCGGTGCGAATGCTACTATTTTAAAAAATGTATCACCAAATACAACAATGGTAGGAACTATAGGAAAGGAAATAATCAAGAATATAAAATAACTAGAATTTGATAATATCTTGAAAACTTATAAGGATAAAAATATGTTAAAAATTGGTTTAGTATCACAAAAATATAGCGAAAATATGAGAGAAATCACAAAAGCAAAGATTAAAAATGTTGCTAAAAAAGGTGCAAAATTAGTAATTTTACAAGAATTACACCAAAGTGCTTATTTTTGCCAAGTGCAAAATACTAATAATTTTGACCTAGCTAGTGATTATGAAAATGATTTGATTTTTTGGAGCGAAGTAGCAAAAGATAATAATATCGTATTAGTTACATCTTTATATGAAAAACGCCTAGAAGGTTTATATCACAATACTGCTATAGTTTATGAGAGTGATGGAAGTATTGCAGGAAAATATCGTAAAATGCACATACCTGATGATCCACATTTTTATGAGAAATTTTATTTTACTCCAGGTGATTTAGGTTTTCGTGCGATTGATACAAGCGTAGGAAAATTAGGAGTTTTAGTATGTTGGGATCAGTGGTATCCTGAAGCTGCAAGACTTATGGCTTTAGATGGAGCGCAGATTTTAATATATCCTACAGCTATTGGTTGGCTTTATGAAAACGGCGTTAGTGATGATAGTGAAACTATGCAAGACCAATTAAATGCGTGGCTAGGTGTTCAAAGAGGACACGCAATAGCTAATTGTTTGCCTGTTGTGGGGGTAAATCGTGTTGGTTTTGAAGATGTAAGTCTTAGTGGCGAAAGCAGCATTACTCAAAATGAGAAAAAACATTTTATAAATAGCAATGAAACTACTAAAAATGGTATTGATTTTTGGGGTAATAGTTTTGTATATGATGCACAAGGTAAAGAGTTATTTAGAAGCAATGAAAGCGAAGAGCTTGAAGTAGTAGTTGCTATAGATATGAAAAAATGCGAACAAATAAGACGCTGGTGGCCGTTTTTAAGAGATAGAAGAATAGAACATTATTCTAATCTAACAAAAAGAGCTATAAAAGAATAAATCATTTTGGAATTTAATTAGGAATTAGCATTAAGCTAGTTTCTAATTGCTAGGATATTTTATGGCTTTTAAAAATGCAATTAGTGATGATAGATTAGATAAAAAATACTCACTTTCTTATATCTACGGAGAACATACTAATAGTTGGTATGGCAGACAATG